>QBUR01000044.1 GCA_013374385.1 Candidatus Methanocomedens sp.
AAATTTCACTGATTAACACAGATTTGTAGTCGCATCTACATCTGATATATTCGCTGTATAACTGAAATTTGGTATTGTGTCAACTATCAATATTACTTTAATATTCTTATATCCATTCATAATGTGCCATCACCTCAGGTTTGAAATCAAACAGGAGGCTTCCTTCCACATATCCAAAGAACAGGCATCCATTACAATCACGTGCCGTACTGGCACGTTTTTCCTTTGATGCTTTCCAAACGTTTTCCAGCCCCTCGCTCACATGACCAAGTTGTTCTTTTTGTACCCGGCAGTGTTCTATCCATCCATCTGATGTGACGTTCAGGATAATATCGGCGGCATGACACTTGAAATTCATGTTACGATCACGCACCATTTTCAGGTATGTCAGGGAATTGATAATAGGATATCCTTCTTTCTTCAGCCTGATTATACTGTCCACTGTCCGCTCATATTTAGCAATATCTTGTATCCCTATCTTGTCCCATACATCCTGCCCAATGTCCCCTGATTGGTGCAGCGCCTCAAAGGATATCCATACTCCCATCTCCCTGGCCAGGTGTATAAGCTGTTCAATGTCATCCAGGTTTTGCCCTGAGATGACGCAGTTCATCAGGATGGGGTTCCTGCGCCCTTCCTTTGCCGCTTCAATCCCTGCCAGAAGGTCATCGAGATCCATGCCCCTGATATCTTTATAGGAATCGGTCCCATCTACTGATACTGACAGGTAATCCACCACATCCAGTTCATGTGCCCGCTGACTGAGCAGTTTACCGTTTGTTATCATGGACGTTATCATTCCCAGCTTGCGGGCATAAGCCATGATAACGGGCAGGTCGTCCCTTAATAATGGTTCCACGGTCCATGCATTGTAATATTTGATGCCAAAACGTTTTGCCTCATCCAGCAGGCGCAGGATATCCCCTGTCTCCATTTCGTCCTTTTCTTCCTTCCAGTATTCACAAAAATCGCAATGCATGTTGCACCTGGCATTGACGCCGTGGGACAGTACGAAAGGTCTTTTTTTAATCCTGAGCTGCCAGAGGGCTTTGGATGCAATAATGGGGGAGAATGTTCTCATATAAATCAGATATTTAAGTCGTTTTCCAGTGCCGGTCCAACGATCATACAGTGAAGCTGTGATGCTAAACGGGGTGGTTTTTCTAAAGTTCCTACTTTTACATGCTCGTCGGGATACCCTAGCTTTTCAAAAACTGCAATCGGTACATCAAGTCTGATACTTTCAAGGATAGATACTACTTCATCTACACCGAAATTTGGTGATGGAAGTAAGAAAACCGTGGACCCTGAAGTAATAGCCAGCCTGAATTTTACTGCTGCAGGTTTTGGATTCCTGCCATGCGCGTTAACCACCACGATATCGGTCAGGTCAACTTTCATCCTGGCACATGCAACCTGCAGGGAAGAAATCCCGGGAATAACCACATCATCCGGTCCTGCAAATTTACCCAGACCAGATAAGTTAGGGTCTCCAGTTGAAAGTACCACAGCATCGGAGGGAAGTTCATGTATCCGGCCATAGTCCTCTATCGCCCTGGCTTCGCAGCAAATATGTTCACCTGCCAGTCCAATGGCACGGGGTGAACCATATACCAATTTGGCCTGCCGTATCGTCTGGGCGGCCTCAGGAGTCACCATGCCTGGACCTATACCAACACCAACTATTTTCACGCTATACCCCCATATCCCTTACAATATCGCCATTCCTGTCAAGTAGCATTATCCTTGCCCCACCTGCTTTTTTCACAGCCGCTTCCAGTGCCCTGTTTATGATTGGGTTCGCCCGGTCGTTATTTGCCATCTCAATCACTGTGTTGAACCCTGTACCATCCAGTATATCCGGCATTGCCCATTTCAGTATCAAACCTGGTAGCCCACATATTATAGTTTCACCCCCAGAAGCCTTAATACCTTCGTCGAGCCGGCTGCCCACCATGACCACAGTATGTTCAGGGAACAACATCTGGGAATAACGCATCCCGATGCGCCCCGTGGTCAGCACCACTTTTGAGGCATCCCTGATTAAGTCCATCTTGGTCTCGCCCAGATGGTCACTCCAGGGTTCCACGAATCCGGTGGTGCCCAGTATGGATATACCGCCTTCCACACCCACCTGCGGATTCAGGGTATTTGCCCCCACAGCCTCGCCATCCGGTACAGACAGGGTCACGACAGCACCTTCCAGGCCGGTTTCATCCAGAGCCTCCCGGATGGCGTCCAGTACCTGCTTGTACGGGGCAGGGTTTATGGCAGGCCCGCCTGCCTCCACCTGTAAGCCGCCTCTTGTGACCCTGCCAATGCCAGCCCCTGCTATAAGTTCAATCCGGGGGGCAGGGGTTGCCTCTCCAATGAATACCAGGCCGCCTGTGACATCACTCTCATGGTCGCCCGGTATCTTTACTACCTCTGCCCTGCCGCTCGCTGCCTTTACGCGAAGTTGTGCCCTTATGCCTGACGGGGTGGGAACTGATACCGAATCCACTTCTCCCTGCATTGATAATACTGAAGCTTTGGCTGCGGCTGCGGCGGTTGTGCCTGTGGTAAAGCCTCTATGCAGCAAGTTGCCGTTGGAGAGTACCACCAGCAGTCCTGCTGCCACGCCTTTGGCCAGTTCACGTGACGGCATGTCCACCCGGTCGAGCCATTCCCGGGGAATCTGAAAGTCGTTTACGGGGTCTATTAGATTCATATTATCATAACTGTGCTAATATTCTAACCTGTGAATTTATAATCAATCGTAATATATGTTAGCATATGACTGCTGCACTGGAACCCATGGT
>QBUR01000178.1 GCA_013374385.1 Candidatus Methanocomedens sp.
AATAATAAATTTCCTTCGTTGTTAATTCCTGTTAAACTGGCAGAAGAGGAATATTCTGTCTATCGTGCATCCGATCTATTCCTGAGGATATTGGAGGAATATAAAGAAGATACTTCAGACATCCTATCTTTGGAGCAGGAAGATGAAATCCTGCATGCTGCAGTGGATAAACTTAACCAGATTTCAAAACAGGATGGGAAGAGATTTATTATTTTTGTTGAAAATCTACATGAGCTTTTCAAGCAGTTGGAAAAAGAAGAACTTCACAAATTGAGATCGATATTCCAGACAAATGACATTTTTTCAGTAGTGGCTACTGCTCCGTTGATTTTCCCTTCTTTATCAGGACATGATGAACCATTTTATAATTTTTTCCATATCCAACACCTCAAGGAATTTTCATATAATGAAATTAAGGAGTTGATGCAAAAAATAGCAGAAACCGAAGATGGGGGGGAGTTTTTCGAAAAATACGAACAATACGAGGAAAGGATACACGGCATGGTGCACCTTACGGGAGGCAGTCCGAGACTTGTATTCCTTTTTTATGAGATGATTACCGGGGGAGAAATTGAGAACATTGAAAAGGCGTTTTTCAAGGTCATAGATGAACACACACCCTTCTACCAGGAGATATTCCAGATGTTAACAGGACAGCAGAGACGAATATTTGATGTCCTGATTTCTTTTGGGGAAACTGCTACACCCAAGGAGATTTCTGAAAAAGCAAGGATTAAACTCCAGACTGTTAATACGCAGCTAAGGAGGCTGGAAACAGACGGTTATGTTATTTCTCGGCCAATGGGAAGGCACACCAAATATGAAGTAAGGGAACGGCTTTTCAGGCTCTGGCGTGAGATGCGACAGCCATTTGGGAGAAAGAGGGTATCAATTCTTTTGGATTTCTTGCAGTTGTGGTACACACCTAAAGAGCGGAAAGAGCTTTTCAAATCAAAGTTTGAACTTCTTGAAACGGGTGAAAAATCAGTACTCAGGGATCTATGTTATTATGCTGAAATCCAGCCCCTTGAATTCAAAACAGAGGCTCTGTTAAAACTTACACCTAAACTTATTGAATTGGGAGAACGGGATGAAGCTGTCTATGAAATTGGCAAATTAAAGGAATTTGCAGTTCAGAGCAAAGATAAAGAACTGAAAGGCAAAATACCGCTCTATGAAGGACAATTGCTGATTTCTGAAGATAAATATGAAGAGGCACTTGAATTTTTCAATCTGGCTCTTGACATTAATCCAAAAGATGATATTGCACTATCAAGAAAAGGTATTGCCTTAATAAATCTTGGTAAACATGAAGAAGCACTTGAATCTTTGAATCAAGCTCTTGAGATTGACCCAAAAGATGATATTGCACTATCAAATAAAGGTATTGCCTTACTAAATCTTAGTAAGCATGAAGAGGCACTTGAATCTTTGAATCTGGCTCTTGAGATTGACCCAAAAGATGAAATTATCCTCAAAAACAAGGCACAGGCACTTTTAAGATTGGAACGGTATGAAGAGGGGCTGGAAATAGCAACGAAAATATCAGACGTAATTACAGACAATCAGTCTAAAATTGAGATTGTGCTTATTATTATTGAAGCTTATCTTGGTCTTGATAGAAAAGCAGAGGCTACCCTTGAGATAGAAAAAATAAAAAATACAATCGCTGACCATGAGCCGTATTTGATTGAAGACTTTACAGGGTTTTGTCTAATTCTTGCTATGGAAGAATTGAAAGACAGTAATTGTGGAAGTGCAGCAAAATTCATTAAAATGGCTTTTGAGAATAGCTCAAAATTGGAGATAGGTATTGTCAAAGAATTGACAATGAATTTTTTAAAGGATTCAGCCGATTCTGGAGAACTGCAAGTTATTAAAGCAGCAGCAGAGGAAATATTAAATCAGCAAAAAGATGAATTGACAGGACTTCTCAGACCCATCTTGAAGGCAATAGAAATCATCGAAACAAGAGAACTCAAGAAATACTATGACCTTCAGATCGAAGAAAGGGAGATTGTGGCAGATGTGGTGAGGAAAATCACAAAATCCGATGAATTGGTGCTAGATGACTCCATAAAGTAATTTTGTGTTGTTGTTTTATTGGCTTTAATCCCAAGTTTCCCATCCAAAAATTGAAACCATTAGCAAGCACCTCTGTGCCTTCCAAAATTTAGCTAATTTTTGGTCGTAACAACTTCACTTTAGTAACTTACTCCAATTGACTTTAAATAAATTTTCGCCACTATACCCTCACACTGAAACAACTCCATAATCATTTTCTGTTGTGATTGGAGCTGCATCAAATTCAAAGATTCTTCACCTGTACTTTTTAAACTCATTTTTCCAATTATACCATCTCTTAAAATCTCATATGTCAATTCAAAGATCCGAGATGAACTTAATGACATGAAGGGAAATGAAAGAAAAACTGTGCAACATAAATTTGAACTCACCATAAATAAAAACCGCAATGGGAATGGAAAATATCAGGGGGATAAAGACCGCCATAAGATAATGCCTAATTCACGGAGTTAAAACTCCCCTGTTTATAGGAATGCTGTATGCCGACAGGTATACCATTAATCCGTACACGAATATCCACAGACAGAACCCCTCATATCACATACCCGGTCTCACTCTTCGGCTTGATATCCACCAAAATAAAATTCTTCATATTACTGCGCCTGATATCAGCAATATCCTTCAGCTTTATGCCCTCCACAAAAGACACCTCGCCAATCTTCGCATGAAACTCATCGTAATCCAGCTTCACCTTCAGCCCCTTCAACCTCAGCGTAATAGGCAGCGGAGACAACACCTGCTTTATCTCAGGCACCTGGTCCTCAATCTCCTTCTTCACCCTGGGCGGCATCACAGACTGCTGGTCCTTGCCAATATCCTCCCGCAATTTATCCAGTATCTTGCCTACCTCAGCCACCATCATGTCCATGGCATGCATCTCATCCCCCTTTCGCATACGGTGGGCTACCCGCCCCAGATTACCGACATAAACATCAGCATTTTGAACACCATCCGATGCTATCTCGGGAGCACCGGTCACAACTATGGGTATCTCAATACCCTCAAACAATTTCGGCTTCGACTCAGTAATGCAATGCTTAAAATTCCCGAAAATATACACCGCAAGGTCATGCTCATTGATAAGGTCCCGTTCATAAGCATTTATCTGGCAAATCCTTGAACCCACGCCCCTACTCAAACCAACCATATTAGTCTTAGCACCTTTGCGGCGCAGGAACTCGGCAATATCACAGTCAAGATGTGGCAGGTGATGGTACGCCAATGTAGGAGCCACCACAGCGATTTCTGCGCCTGATAAAGGTGCACGGGTCAATTCACCCAGCAACTTCCTGGTCATATCCTCGACCAGGGAGGTGTCCTTCATAGGCACCAGCATTATCATGATTACCTCGGTCTGCATGATATTCTTCTGGAGAATATAACCTCCAAGGTCCTCCACCAGTTCCACAAGCAAATTATGCTTGTAGACCCCGCCCTCATACATCATAGGTTCAAGCATTGGAACTCACCCTATCAAGCAACTTATCAAGTATAGCCTGTCCCCTGTCCTTCCACTCCTGTTTAATAGCATCCTCTGACGCTACAAAAAGAATATATTCCTTTGTCATCTGATGATACCTGACCCTGAACCCCTCAGGAATTATCCTCAACATAGAATCAACTATCCTGTCATCTATCTCTCCAGCTTTCTCATCGATTACCATTTCACTTAAAATATCAACTTCATCCATATAATCAGGAGTCTCCACCGCCACAAGTGTGCGTTCCTCATGAATTATATTACCCCTGCCATAGCGTTCCCATAATTTTTCAAGCAATTGCGGAATATAAGCCTCTTTATTAAGTTTAATAAGAACCTGTTGCTTCCCGTAATCCCCAATCTCCAGATCAGCAAAATCCTTAATATGCACTGAAGCCAGTCCGGGATGCCGCAACCCCACAAAAATGAAAACCGGCTCGGTAACATCAACATATACCCTAACCTTCTCAATTACCCTGCCCAGCGAAAGGTCAGACAGCACATCTGAGATAACTTTTTTATAAATAATGGCACCAACCTCTTCCCCTGGCGATTCCACGATGATCTTCTCATCTTCTTCCATCTGTGTTACTCCTCTGTGGTCTATTTATTAATGAAACCCGAAGCCAATAGTGCTGCACCCACCGCACCAATGTACTGGGCATACGGCGGTACCGTCACTTCAATATTTAACAAGTCATGCATGGCCTTTGGTATACCCTCAATAAGCGATGACCCGCCTACCATTATCAGCGGCTCCTTGACCTCTACTTCCTGCAATTGCTGCTCGAACACCTGTTCCACCACACTGTAACATGCAGCTGCTGCCACATCCTCAGGTACGGACCCTTTAGCCAGCGAATTGACCAAACTCTGGATACCGAACACGATACAATAACTGTTCATCTCCACATGTTCCTGCATCCCCTTCACAGCCAGCGCACCCAGTTCAGTAATATCAACACCCAGACGCTTGGAAGTCATTTCCAAAAACCGGCCTGATGCACCCGCACATATACCGCCCATGGTGAACATACCAGGAATTCCATCCTGTACGGATATGGCCTTGTTGTCCATTCCTCCAATATCAATAACAGTTGCCTGACCTTTCTGATGACCGGCCAGATACACTGCACCTTTGGAATTCACAGTAATCTCTTCCTGTATCAGGTCAGCTTTGAATTCATCACCAATCAGGAACCTGCCATAACCCGTGACACCAAGTGCCTGTATCTCATCCCTGGTAATTCCTGCTTCCTTCATAGCATTGTTCAGTGCTTCGGTAGCGCTTTCCATAACCTTCACAGTAGGCACCCAGCCCGTACCAATCACTTTATCGTCTTGCATTATCACCGCTTTTGTGGTGGTAGACCCTGAATCAATACCCGCGGTCAGTCCTTCTTGATGTTCCCTGGCAAGCAAACTACGCCGCCTGGCAGTGGTGGTAAGAGCCTCCAGTCTTGTGAGCAGAGTAGCAGCCGTAGTACGTTCAGTAAATGAATAACTGATAACCGGAAACTTCGAGTTCTCATGAATATACCTGCGCATCTCATTTCGCACCAGGGCAGCCTCAGCACACCTGAAACAGGTCGCAATCAGCACCGCATCAGCATTTGTTTTCCCATCCACCAGCGCCTGCGCCCTTGCCATCATCAACTTCAAATCCGGGCTGGCCACCTGGAGACCAAAACTTTCCTCCACGGCCTTAACATCGTCAATAGTTATCTCAGGGAAAATGATTTCTGCATCTACCATCGCAGCAGCCGTTTCAATCTCTTTCTGGATACCACTGTACTCACTACCGCAAGACAACTGGGCAATCTTAACAAGATTCTCCTTCGCCATATCACTCATCCCCCTTACCGGATTGTGCCCCTGACAACCCGTCCAGGAACTCACGTATCTTATGCACGAATATCTTTGCCTCGTCCTCTGTGTTAGGATAATCCAGCTCAAGTAAAGGCACCTTCTTTGCCCGCACAAGGAAATTTATCAATTCATTAGTACGTGCACAGCCCATACATCCAAAAGCGATGTCGGGCTCTCTCACAATAATACCTGCCTCTGCTTCCTCCAGCAGGGGACCCAGCAGTGACATCCTGCCTCTCACGCCTGAAGGTACTTCCACAGCCGCGTACTTCAATCCCAGTTTTGGGTCCTCTGGTGTGATATTAATAGGCGGCGAATCCAGACCTGCTGTGCGAATCTTTTTTCCTATCTCCTGCATCATAGCCAGAGGTTCGTGACCGAACCTGTCTACAAGGTCTGACAGTATCAAACTGTTGCTGGGGTAAATGAAAACTTTAACCATCTTAATAACCTCATTCTGATTCTTTGACCTCTTTTTCAATTATGTCCTTAAATTTTTCAATAGTAAGATGCGGCGGTGTAACGTCTTTTATTTCAGGCATCTCTCCTCGTTCAATCTCATCCAGTGCTTCCGTAAAATACGGCAGGAGAGCAAATTCTACCTCATGCTGATGGAACCCGGGTTTAGCACCTCCGCCCTGGCTTGCCCTGCATCGGTTTGAACTCCCTGGAGGCACTCCTCGCTCCTTGATAAATATCCGGTTTGGGTCCAGGTTCCTGATTTCCCTGGCCACCCTATTCACTTCAGACCTCTTACCTTCGATAATAAGACCAAAACACGTCTCCTTGACCGTGATATCCGCCTTGCTCTCGTAGATCTTGATAACTAAATCACTGGGCAGGGTAAATGTGGAGTGCAGCACTATCATCTTGCTGATAATGTCATTATCGTCATTCATCCTGCTCCACCTCCATCACATAGACGATATCACCTTGTTTAAACGCCAATAACTTCTCGGCGTCAGTTACTTTTCCAATAATATTGGTACAGTGGAACTTCTCACCCGTGGGACCATATCGCTTATCCTCCTTGGTTTTGACCCCCATTATACCATACATCTTAGAAGCCTGGTTGGTCACACCCATCTCGCCTGCGAGCACAATTTCCTTTGGTGTATTTTCAGGCATTATCTCCTTATATGACTCAACACGTTTGATGGTCTTTAACAGAGTGGTGTTCTCATAAGTAAAATCCACAGGCAGTGGCCCTAATGGCCGCTCTTTAAGTCTAAGAGCATGTTTGAAAAACTCCACTGTCGTGGGTGCTTTGTCATAATAAAATTCTATATGGATCAACTGGTTAGGCGGGATACAAAAAGCAGATATTTTACCTCCGCCCAATATCTCCATTGTAGTTTCAGGACGCTGTTCAACTACTATAGCATCATCACCATCATAACCACCTATCTCCAATGTAAGCCCCCGCTCCTGTGCCAGTCCAGCGGCTTCATTGATGTTCAGACCCAGGAACATGACCCGTTCGGGTGTGGCCGTCACAGTGAGTTTATTACCTTTGTCAGCCAGCTTTATCAATTCTATTCCTTTCGTAACACTTCCTACAATAGAATGTGCCACACTGCTGGTACGGTCCTCCTTTGAAATGAAGACCCTGCCCATTCCATCACCATGGGTACGTACCGCCACACTACCTTCTGAGCGGGAATCGAGCGATTCGAAAGGACAAATTTCGCCTTTAAGGACATCATCCACCACATAAGAACTTGAGATATCATCAACCCTAAAGAACCCGTGACGTACCAGACCAAAGAAATGTTCTGCACCTTCAGGTGAATCTTTATTCATTTCAACCGCAAAATAAGTAAAGATCTTCATACCATCTTCAAGTGCAGTATCCATGTCATTAGTAGTAATCTTATCAGTCAGGGTCTCCCATTTTATAACCGGTTCAATATCGGTAATGGTATCCCCCTGTTCCAGTTTTGCAAGGATGTTCTTGCTGCTTATGACCTTTGCAAATACACCGCCGTCTACCGGGGAGCCGTGAGACGCCGTGTGATTGTTTTTTGCAATTATCACATAAGTATTCTTTGCATCATAACCGCCAGCTCCGAAGATAATATCATACCTCTTATACGCATATGTACCTCTATCGGGTTTAATGGTAGTTTCAACAGGACCAAAAGCCACTGCATCCGGAGTAGCCCAGTGAGCATGTAATTCCGTGCCAACAAATTTGGTAGCCAAGGTATTCAAAAATTCAGCTTTTTCGGAATCCACTTCTATCTTGAACTCACCTTTGTTCGTCTTCACACTGTATTCGGTGGTAAGCTCTTCACGCTCTTCCCCTCCTTTTACAATCCCTATTGTAGTACCTCTATGATAGGTTGTCTGTGTCTTTGTCAGCAACTCGCTAAGTATAGCCCCCTCTTCCATCTCTACTGAAAGTTCATTCAACTCAACTGTGATAACACCGCTCACAAACATTCCTCCATATCAAAATACGACTGGCTCATAATGCTTACCTGCTGCTAGACCTAATATTTTACAGCTAAAAACACTATAAGTCTTTCGCTATACCTTCCTGTGATTCTTCTCGTTCCTCTTTTGTCAGACGAGTGAGCACATCGGCTGTATCACCGATATCCACTATCTTACCCAATCTCATCAGAGCAGCCCGGTCACATACCTCAGCCACAAAGTCCATATCATGGGACACAATCACAAATGTTTCGCCCATGGTCTCCCTGGCATTCAGGATTGATTTTGACACCTCTATCTTTGTGATAGGGTCCATTGTACCGGTGGGTTCGTCAAATACCAGTATCCTGGGTTCCTTCATCAATACAGCAGCCATTGCCACCCTGTGCCGCTCCCCTTCACTCAGTTCATCCGGCATCTTTTGAAGGATGCTCTCAGCCTTATGTTCTGAAAATCCTGTCGTAGTAAGAGTATAAATGGCCTTACGTTCACCAAGTTCATGGGGAAGTTCCAGGCCAATGGATTCGGTCAGGTTATCTATAATATTCCTGTGCGGATACAGGCTGTATTCCTGATGCAATGCGCCGATATATTTAGTGGCCCGTCCTTTGCCGTGGAAACCCATTATTCGCATGTCCACCCATTCGTCCCCAATCCTGATGTCTATCTCACCCTCGGTGGGCTGCAAATGGCCTGTGATAATCTTGGATGTTGTTGTCTTTCCGGCACCACTCAGACCGATTATCCCAAATATCTCTCCCTCAGACACTTCAAAATCAATGCCGTCAACTGCATTGACTATGCCACGGTCGAGAGAGAAATATTTCATTCTCAGGTTTTTGGATTTTATGATAGGTTCACCAATATCGATTTCATGTTTCTCTATTTCACCGGCCTGTTCCATGAATTTGGCACTGACGGTCTTCGGGTCTCCTTGTTCCACAATTTCACCATCTTCCAGCCAGATTGCCTTGTGTGTGAGTTCCTCGATTACCCTGGGCCAGTGCGAGGTGATTACCAAAGACATTTTGTATTCTTCAACCGCCTTCTTTATACCTTGGTGTACAAGTTCTGCAGTCTTGGGGTCCAATGTACCTGTGGGTTCATCCGCAATGAGCATCATAGGGTTTTTGACCAGCTGCCTTGCCAGTACAACCCGCTGTTTTTCTCCACCGCTGAGTTCCCTAGCTATGTGCATCATTCTATGGGACAGGTTAACCTGGTCAAGCAAGTCAGCAGCCTTATGAATTGCGTCGGGTCCTTTCTCCCCTATCTCGGTCAGTGCGTTCATCACGTTTACAATAACCCGGTCATCGCCGTACAGGGCAAAAGTCCGTTGAAGCATAATTGCAAGACGCCGTGAGATGGCTTTTCTTGACGGGTCATGCACGGGAAGAGATACAAAGTCAGCAGTTAGTCCTTTCATTTCACCGCTGCACTTACGGCATGGAGTGCCAACTTTGCTTGGTGGTTCAATGAGACCACATTTTTCACACTGGGCCACATGATATATTACCTGGCCTGATATCCGCTTATACTCTTCCACACCCCTTAATACATGCATGAGTATTGACTTGCCAGCACCGCTTCTGCCGAGAATTCCCACAGATTCTCCTTCATTGATTGTAAGATTTATGTTCTTCAACACATCCACGTCATCAAAACCCACTGACAGGTCCTTTATTTCGATAAATATTGACGTTTGCTTCTCCTCCTATTAATTAGTATTTTGTTTGTATTGATGTTATAGCTAATAAATGTTGTGCGTTGTTTATGCACAACCACACCTCAACCACGAATCGTACTTGTATGCTACCGCTAAGTTTGTTGGATCGACATGCACGTTCTACGATGTAGATTAGATTGACACATGGGATACATAAATATAACGATAATACATTACATTGTTAACTTTATCAATAAAATGATAACTACTGCGCATAGTGATTATTTCTCCTGGTCAATATGTTCTTTGATATTCTTTTTCAGCAGGCTGCTAACAGTCTTACCGTCAACGATGCCCCGCAGTTCTTTCATGACCTCGCCCATCAACGGTCCTACCGCACCCATACCGCGCTCTTTTACGAAGTCCAGTTTCTGGAGGACTATATTCTCGATGACTTTTTCAACATTATTTTTCCGTTCATCTCCTAATCCTAGCTTCCTAGCTATCTCCTCAATAGATTTATCTGGATGTTTTACACTTTCAATCAATAGAACATCTATTACTTCTTTAGCAGCACCACCTGAGTCAATTAGTTTGAAAATATCTACAGAGCGGTGAAGTTCTAGCAGGTCTATGTCAAAATCGTGGGTCAGTTTGCCTTCTCGTCTAAGTTTGGTAATAGTATTTACTAATGTATTTGCTACAAACGTTGGATTAATACCCGGCACCCCTTTCATAATTCCTTCGAACCAATTGGAATGTTTTGACACTACTCCTGCTGCCAGTTCTTCGTTCAGCCCCCTTTCTTCCATGTATCTTGCCTTGCGCTGGGGCAGCAGTTCCGGCAGTTCCACAACATCCAGCATATCCTTTGTCACGACAACGGGTGGCACATCAGTTTCCGGATACATCCGTGCCGCTCCCGGCAGAGGTCGCATATAAGCTGAATTTCCATCAGGCAAACCCCGCCTGGTTTCTTCTGGCACGGAATTGAGTGCCATACGTGCCCTTGCAATTACCATTTGCATGGCCCCACTGGCACGATCTTCCAGGTCAGCCACCATTATGACACAGTCCCCTTCGCCAGCTTCTACGGCCTGTCGCAGGGATTCCACCTCCTGCTCAGTTATGCCGTATGCAGGTAGTTCATCGGTATGGAATATCCCTCCCACGCCTGATTTTTTAGCATAGTCTGATAGTTCAGTACCCAATCTGCGCCCGGGCTGAACCTCACGGCCCACCAAACCTGCAAAACCCTTCAACTTCAATGCCATCACTACACCCTTTTTCAGTGCCTTTTTGATGACTTTAGACTGGCTCCGGGCGAACAGGTCAGTAACATCAACAATATCGCCGGGTACAGAAGCATTTCGGGAGCATAGCTCTTCCATGATGTCCAGCAGGTTCACCTGCCGCTCCACTTCCTGCTCCACAATGGTTTCGATAAGGTCCAGGGCCTGCACGCCCTTGATCTCCACCCGGGCGCCCTGGGCAATAGAAATGTTCACATCCTGCCTGATAGTACCCAATCCCCGCTTAACACTGCCTGTTGAGCGCAGCAGCATACCGATAAGTTCAGCCGTCTCCCTGGCATGGGCCGGTGACACGATGTCTGGTTCAGTACCGATCTCAACCAGGGGTATGCCCAGCCGGTCAAGGGAATACACAACGCTATCTCCTCTATCCTCTAATTTCTGGGCGGCCTCTTCCTCCAGGCACAGTACCCCAATACCAACATTACCAAGGCTGGTTTCAATATAACCTTTATTAGATGCCAGGGCAGTCCGCTGGAATCCGGAAGTGTTTGAACCGTCTATCACTATCTTTCGCATAGTATGTATTTCATCAAACACACGCATATTCAGGAGTTTGGCTATCTGAAGGGTGATACCGATTGCTTCTGAGTTCAATTCCCTTGGCGGTTCTTCATCATTTTCTACCAGACAGGTGGTGTCATAAGCCTTGTACACAAATTGTCTTGTCACCATGGCTTCTTCGGCCGCGGCCCTGTCCACTTCCCCCATCTCGCTGCGAGTAGGGCGTAAATACCTGAAAAATTCAAAATTAGAATCTTCATTGTCCCTTAACGTAGTTGGGCACCCGCAGAACAGTTTTTCCTTTGTATCAAGCTGCTGGTGTATTTCCAGACCTGCTATCAGGCTCAGTTTACGATAATCGATACGGTGGCAGTCGAAACTGGTCTTAGCGACAGGGGCCAATCTCGGTTGAAAAAGGCTCGCAGACTGATTCCCAAGATGGTCGCGACCATCGCCTTTGTTCATGCGCTGATCCTCAGTAAGCTCGAGGCTCTCTCGCTACCAACTGACGTTCACCAGGCTGTTCTCGCCCAGCTCGTACCCGCATTCTATATCGAAGAAGTGGCCCGGAAATCCTCTACCGCCGAGCAACGCGCTGAACTGCGCCAGAACGCCGTCAGGCTATTTGGGCTGCTCGAACAACCCGACAACCCCCTCGCCAACCTTGACCCGGGACAGCGCGATAGAATTAACCAGGTAGCCCGTGAGTG
>QBUR01000043.1 GCA_013374385.1 Candidatus Methanocomedens sp.
ATTTATGTTCAAATGAAGGTAATCGTCAATCTATAAGGATCATTACTACATTGTCAAAAGAGCAGATATCCCACATGTCTCTTAGGACCATAGCCAATTTATTGTTTCATAGTAATTTCCAGATTAAATTCTCCTGGTCATGGGATCTCAGACCTGACAGTCGTGAAAACCGGCCCACGCAAGTCGATCTTCTTCTTGTGCCCGGTGATGTAGCGCTGGGCAATTGGGTCAAGTTTCACATTCAATTCAGAGGGCACTTTCACGATACGTACCCTAATCTCAGCTGAATCCCCGGTTTCAGATGCAGCTTCGACATCGGCTGCTGCCAGTGCTGCAAAAGCTTCAATATATCTCAGGTTCGCTACTGTACCCTGATTAAACTTCTTCTCGTATTTGGGTGAATCAGGCAGACCCAAAACATCGCCATCCACTACCACTATGTGGTTCATGGCAGCAGGCCCGCACAGCTTTGTATCCTCCTCAGGTTCGGTGACCCAGACCTTGACGTCCCGGCCGTTTACTTTACCCTTCCATGCCAGGAACTCGCACGGGCTGGCATCGCTGCCGTGCTCCTCGCATACCCTGACAATGGCGCGTTGGATATCCCATCCTTCTTTGCTGGCAGGTGACTTCTCAACAGATATCATTCCTGCCAGTTCCTCGTCAGTCATCTTCCATTCGTCCTCATAAAGCGGGAACTGTGGGTAAGTAAGGGCGCGCACATCAGTTGAATTGTGCAGTATCATGGCCAACCGCTCCACACCCAGTCCCAAATTCATCACCGGGTAAGGGATGTTGTACTGGGCCAGGGCAGAAGGTGAATATATGCCGAAAGTGGCCACTTCCACCCACCCATCACTGTATTTGGTATTGCTGCCTACCAGGCCCGGATGGTATGCGAATACTTCTATCTGGGTATCGGGTACGTAGTATTTACTGCGCTTCTCATCGGGCCTGAAACTGAACTTCTCAAAGCCGAACTGGGACAGCAAACCTGCGGCTACGGCCTTACCATGTTCCACTGTAACTTCAGGGTCCATGATAATACAGGATGCAGAGAAATATGTCATCAACCGGGTAGCATCTTCCTGCTGTTCCCGCCTGAAACACCTGTCCACGCTGAACAGCCGCAGTGGTGGTCGGGCCCGTTCAACCATTGCGCCCAGGGAAATGAACCATCCCGAGGTCATGTGACTTCTCAGGGTCTTGTTGGAGCCGATTGGTGCCAGTTCCTTGAATTCAGGAAAAACATGGTCCAGCATCACTGCCACTTTAGAGTCTGGAACATCCAGCCGGTGTGATATTTCGGGTACCAGATCATCACCCTCGATCTCGCCTTTCTTGTATGAATGTAATATCTTGCGAATGGTATCTATCCCGGCATCATCCACATCAATAATCTCTTTGACCTGGGCTATCCTCTCATCAGAAATGCCAACATTGGGCCGGGGTAAGCCTGCCAGATAGAAACAGCGGTCCAGCACAGCCAGTGCTTCATACCCGAACTGCTTGTGTATCTCTCTGTCTTCCACTATCAATGGGTTAGCCGTTTCTGTGAATCCCAGGTGGAGATAGGCTTCCCTCAGTTTCTGTATAGTATCATAAATTGGGTGGGGTTTCCCATAACCCAGTTTGAATCTGGGATACTGGTCCGGGATTGTGGGTTGTGTTATGTACTCTTTTCCTCGGTTCCAGGCGGCATCAAAATCTTCTTTTGCCGCTTTCTTAATATCTTCAGGGTCGAATTTCATGTCAGCCGTCCTGTTAAATCGTGATTACATACGACAATGTTGGTATATAAATTACACTAAAGTCTTTTGTGCATCAGGTATTCGGCACACCATAATGCAATAAATAATGTTCACATCAAAATAAAAACAATCATTTTTGAGTACTAATTTATCCAAAACACCGACCGTACACAAATTCTATTCCAGCTTTTTTTCCAGTTCAGACATACGTTCTTTAAGCTTTGCCTGTCCCATTGCATTGGTTAGCTCGCCACGCGTACGCTCGACAAGACTGCGGGCCACATCACTTTTATGCCTCAATCCCCTGAGCAATGCGTCAGGGAAATCAAATAATAATATGTTGGTATATATGTCATCCATTATATCCAGGTATTTTTCACCTTCTTCGGTTTTGTCAAGCCTGATAAGGTCAAGGATTATTCGTCTTAGTTCTCCTACTACATCCCCCAGCCCCATCAAGTATGCAGAGTCTTCAACGTCTATTTCTGTAGAGTCGGGTATCTTGTTCTCTGTTATAATGCTGTATAGTATGGTGGCTTCGGCATATTCCTGCTGGGCGTGTTCTACAAACCCGGCAAAGTACAGTTCAGGATGGTCTGCAAGTATGGATTTTATTTCAGTATTTAATGCCCCGGCTTCAACAATAATCTCTATAGCCTGGTCGAATTGTCTTCTGTGGATGGACTTTATGGCCTTGCTGCTGAGCCTGACAATGTTGCGAGAAAGTTTTAACGCATGTTCTCTCGCAACATCTTTGGCCTCAAAATTCTTAAAAAGTCGCGCTGAGATTTTAGATAGCATATCAGGTCATTGCCAACGTTTCAGATTATTTTATTCTCTTTTATCGAGGTTGCCCAGGAAAACATACCACTGGTAAACTGCCAGGATAAATGCTAAAAGGAAAATTATCTGGGTGATTTCATTTAAGTAATATGTGTCTATTCCATCAGGGTTTCAATAAAGTTAGTCATTGAATGAAGTGCAAAAGATGCTCCTGCAATGGCTATG
>QBUR01000042.1 GCA_013374385.1 Candidatus Methanocomedens sp.
TAGAAAAATTAATTGAATTCATTCCAAAAAACAGGACCATTGAAGAGATATCAGCATATTTTCTCAAAAATATAATTCTTTTACAGGCATTTCCTGATGCGAACCACAGAACAGCACTGACATCAATCGAAAGATTTCTAGAGAAAAATGATTATAACTTCGATTACTCTCCAATTGAAGCTTATGAATTCCGGAAAAAACTTTACACAAAAAGACTGCACGAATACAAGACTTATGAAGAACAATCCATTAGAATTTTAAAAGAAACTGATAATCAGGTATTTTCACTGTGTTTAGACTTTATCAAAACGCATATCAAATAAACTAGCTTAATTCTACAAGAACTTCATACCTTCGGTCTAAAATTTGGTTAATCGCTTTTAACTCAGAATCCCTTTTTGAGTCCTTTGGTTCTGTTACATTATAAGCAGACCTAACCTTTTTCATTGTCTCCTGTTTCATGATTCCTAATATCAATTACATTCTATTTATTGATAACCATAGTCGCATATAATCTGGACAATTTCGATAGTATACAGAAATTAATAATACTTTTGCTGTAAATTATCCGCTCATAGCAACGCTTGAAACTGTAAGAGGGGCGATCTCTAAAGGTGGAAGATGGTGGAGTGCTACTATGGCTGTTAAAATGTATAATTTATGCAATACATCCAACATCTAATCTGTGTAAATCAGCGTAAATCTGCGTCTAATAAATAATGAAAAACTGCCCCTCGTCCGTTCTTGCACTCCCCTCCCGCCCGCCTGTATCTCACCTAGCCGCCCCCTCTTGTGATGAGGATGGAGGGCGAAGGCGAGGGGAGGAAGGTGGTGGAGTGATGCCATGGCTGTTGACATATACAATAACAGACATTTAGCACAATTAACCAAATATTTATATCTACAGCAACAACTTGAGAAGTCATATGGCAACGGTCACAGTAAAACTGTTCGCAAACTTAAGAGAACAAGCCGGTAAGGCCAAAATCGAGGCAGACGGTCATGATCTCAAAGAAGTGCTCAACTGGCTCATAGAAAAACATGATGGACTGGAAGAACTCATATTTGACAGTAAGGGCCTCCATCCTTTCATCCATGTAATGGTTAATGGTATTAGTGTCAAGGATAAAGACGGACTGGAAACCATACTCAATGATGGGGATGAGATAGCATTATTCCCGCCGGTATCGGGCGGTTGAGGAAATCCTATGGGCAGGCTGTTCAGGTCACGAATGGATGTTGATACGGCAAAGAAGATTTTTTTAGAAGCTATCCGTCCAATAGAGCGCAAAGAGAGTGTACCCCTTGAAACTGCCAATGGTCGTGTGCTTGCATCAGATATTGAAGCCGAACAAAACGTCCCTCATTACAAGCGTGCTGCTATGGACGGGTATGCCCTCAAGGCAAATGATACTCTTGGAGCAGCCGTAGCGTCTCCTGTATTACTCACGCTGACCGACGGCGATGTGGGCCAGGGTACCTGCCACCGGGTGCATACCGGCTCTGCTATTCCCAAGGGTGCCGATGCTGTGGTGATGTTGGAGGATACCAGGGCTTCAGGTACAACCGTTGAGATATTATCACAGTTGCACCCGGGAAAGCATGTGGGCGATATTGGTGAAGATGTGGAGGCGGGTGAGTTGTTACTCTCCTCAGGACACTTGCTGCGTCCAGGCGACATGGCAGTGCTTGCCTCAACTGGCATCAGTGATGTGGAGATATACCACAGGCCGCTGGTGGCTATAATTCCTACAGGTGAGGAAGTGGTACCCAGGGGCAAACCCCTTGAAGCCGGAATGGTGTGGGAGACCAACAGCCTGATGACCGCATGTTATGTCAGGCAAGCCGGGGGATTTCCCAGGATTAACGATATCGTGACCGATGACCCCGAACTCATACGCCAGGCCATACAGGACAATTCGGATGCTGATATGATGGTGATAAGCGGCGGCACGTCTGTGGGTGAGCGGGACCACGTACCTGCTGCGGTAGAGGCTGAGGGCGAACTGCTGGTACACGGTGTGGCTATAAGTCCGGGTAAACCCACTGCCTTGGGTGTGGTGGAAGGTAAACCAATCCTGTGTATGCCCGGCTATCCCGTAGCGGGCCTGGTGGCACTGCTTGTGTTCGGCATACCTGCAATACAGAAGTTGGGGCATATCCCATTCAGGCCCGAAACTGTGGTCAGTTTACCTCTTAATGAGAAAATAACATCCCGTCAGGGATACCAAACCTATGTGCGGGTGCGCATTAAAGACGGCGGCGTGGAACCAGTAATGGCATCGGGTGCGGGGATACTCAGTTCCGTGGCCCGTGCTGACGGTTATGTGGTGGTACCGCCCAATATTGAAGGATATGGGGCAGGCACTGTGGTTGATGTAATTTGGTTCTGAGTCAGAATTGTGAACTGCTAACGCAAGCATGATTCAACCACAGAGGACATCGAGTGCATAGAAGTATTTAGTTTATTGAACCTAACCGCCAACTCAAACCCAGCATTCTCCATCTTCATCCGGCTCCGCCCGCCAAACATCTCCTCATGCACCCTGCGACCCACAATATCGTCAGTCCAAGGTGCAAACTTAATACAAACTTAATAACTACTGAAGCGGGCGGAATGTGGGTGTGGTGGGTGATGCCGTCCCTGCCTTTAGATAAATTCTTTAAGAATACAGAACACATTTAAATGTTAAACAACCAAATACCTTACTTTGAAAGGTCCCAAAAAATAACCTCTCCCAC
>QBUR01000041.1 GCA_013374385.1 Candidatus Methanocomedens sp.
GGTTCGTTATAGTTTAAGACCAGAAGAAAATAAAAAGTCTCAAAAATGTCTGGCATAATTTATTGAACCTTTACCCAACTTAATTATGTCCCCCAGCCCAAATTATCAAAAAATCTTTAACCTAAGCATTATATTTCATACCTCTAGTCAATACAGGAGTCAGGACATGCCAGTAATCACTTTATATTACGAAGATATTGAGGCACTAACAGGAACAGACAGGGATACATTTATTGAAAGGGTACCCATGATGGGGGCCGATATCGAACGCATTGAAGAAGACCATATTGATATCGAGTTCTTCCCGGATCGACCTGATTTGTACAGTCCTGAAGGTGTGGCCAGGGGTATGAGAGGTTTTCTGGGTATTGAAACCGGACTGCCTGAATATGAAGTGAAACAGTCCGACGTCGCCATTACACTTGATGATGAGATAAAACGTATCCGGCCTTATCTTGGCTGTGCCGTAGTACGAGGGCTGCAATTCAATGATTATAGTATTGAGAGCCTGATGGGACTGCAGGAAGACCTGCACTGGGGTCTGGGGCGGGACCGCAAAAAAGTATCGATTGGTATCCATGATATCAGCAAGGTAAACCCCCCGTTCAGATACGTGGCTGCAGACCCGGACTTTAGTTTTGTTCCCCTGGATTTCGATGTACCTATGACCATGCAGGAAATTCTGGAGAAGCATCCAAAAGGAGTGAAGTATGCTCATCTCATGGATGGGTTTGATAAATATCCCCTGATTCTGGACAGTAAGGACCAGGTACTCTCTTTCCCCCCCATAATCAACGGAGACCTGACCAGGGTCGAACATGACACTCATGACGTGTTCATTGATGTAACCGGGCTGGACAAGAACGTATATACTGCCCTTAACATAGTGGTCACCTCACTGGCCGAACGGGGCGGAACCATTGAGAATGTTACCGTCAATAATAGCATAGAAGGAACGGCTACTATGCCCGACCTTAGACCTGGTGAGTGGGAACTTGATGTGGATGAAGTACGCTCCCTCGCAGGTTTTGACCTCACAACTGAACAGATTGTGGAAAACCTTCAGAGAATGCGGTTCGGGGCATCGGCCCACCAGGAACACATTAAGGTCAAATCCCCTGCATACAGGGCTGATATCCTGCATACCTGGGACCTGATTGAAGATATTATCATTGGATATGGCTATGACAATATCTCGCCTTCCATACCTAAGACTGTAACTGTGGGTCAACAACATCCGATTTCCATTAAGAAACATGACATTATGCAGATACTGGTGGGACTTGGATTTTATCAGGTAATGCCTTTCACAATGACCAGTGAAAAGGTCCATTATAACAATATGCTCCGCGCTCCGGACGGTAAGGCTACACCTGTTAAACATCCTATCAGCGAGGACCAGACCATGCTTAGAACCACTGTCCTGCCGAACCTGATGGAAATACTTTCAATGAACCAGCACCGTGAACTTCCTCAGCGTATCTTTGAAGTGGGCGATGTGGTTGTTGACGGTACCACGACACAGAAGTTAGCTGCTGTGAGTATTTATCATGCAGCCAATTTCACAGAGATACGGGCAGTAGTAGATGCTGTTATGCGGGAGAGAAGGATAGAATACACCATTGGTACTACCGATGATCCTGCTTTTCTTGAAGGCAGGCGGGCAGCCATACTCGCAGACGGCAGGGAAGTAGGTGTATTGGGTGAAGTACACCCTGATGTGATCTCTAATTTCGGTCTCCAACAGCCGACCATAGGATTTGAGATGGTGGTATGAAGGTCATTGATATCTCAATGACGATTAGTCCTGATATGGAAATGTATCCAGGTGAACCGGGGCCGGTAATCACTCGAATATCAAAGCTTGAGAGTGGTGACCAATACAACGTTTCACAGTTAATACTCGGCACTCATACCGGCACCCATGTTGACCCGCCCCTGCATTTGATTGAAGGTGGTGCAGGTATCGATGATATGCCACTGGACATGCTTGTTGGCCCTGCCAGAGTAATTGACCTGTCCCACATCCAAAATGACATCGAACCTGCTGATATTGGCGATGTGGAACCGGGTGAAATATTATTGTTAAAGGGAAAAGAGGGTGGGGTAAGGCTAACAACAGCGGTGGCACAATACCTGATGGATAATGGCATCAAGACCGTAGGTACTGATGCGCTGTCCATTGGTGCGGCCGGGGAAGAATACGAAGTACATACCGTGTTATTGGGTGCGGATATTGCTGTGGTTGAAGGTCTGGTGTTGTCCGCTGTGGAGGCTGGGCAATATCTTTTTGTATGCCTTCCACTAAAAGTTGCAACCGGTGATGGCGGACCTGCCAGGGTTGTACTGATAGAACAATAAAAAATAGACACCTCCACGATAAGATTGAACCGTTATAATGATGGGGTGAATATTCCATTGAACGCAAGAAATGCAGTAGCAGATGGAGTAATCAGATATTTTCAATTAGATTAAAGACGTGGACAATCAGACCGACAGGTTTCCAAACCATCCTGCAATTACTTTTTTGGTCCTGTTGAACCCCACATCAAGATATATAGCACCCACAACAGCTTCCATGGTCTCAGCAAGCACGCTCTCTTCCTCATGTGCTTTCTGCTTGAGTTCACCCTTGCCCAGTTTGATATACTGTCCTATCCCGAAATCCCTGGCCATGACTGCAAGGGCTGGCCTTTTTTC
>QBUR01000040.1 GCA_013374385.1 Candidatus Methanocomedens sp.
ATTTAATAACCATATTACAATAAATTAGTTCTACAATATATTTACAATATAGGATGTTACACTTTGGACCATAACCAGCTAAAAGTAGCAAAGGCGTACCCATTAGATTCAGGAAAAGGCATCGCCCGTATCGACCAAGCTACTGTCCAAAAGCTCCAGATATCTGTGGGTGATGTTGTCCTGCTTGAAGGTAAAAAAACCACTGTAGCCAGGGTCTGGAGGGCAGAGCGGCAGGACTGGGGAAAGCAGATTATCAGGATTGACGGAACCACCCGCCTGAATGCAGGTGTCAGTATGGGGGACCATCTGAACATTGCAAAAACTGAACCCGTTGTTGCTGAAAGAGTAGTACTTGCACCGGCTGAGGGTGAGAATATCAAACTTGGAGGTGATGCAGGTAACCTTGTCAAACGACAGATAATAAAACGGCCAATAGTTAAAGGGGACATCATCCCGATATTAAGCAGTACTACCCACCCTATTTTTAGCCAGACCGGCCCTGGCCAGACCATGTACCTGATAGCTGTGGAAGTAGAACCAGAAGGCTCAGTGGTCATAAAAGAACAAACTGAGATCGAGATACAGGATAAACCGGCTACAGGCTATGATAATATTGTAGGCACGGGGATATCCTATGAAGACCTCGGTGGACTTAGCGACCAGATACAGCGCCTGCGTGAAATGATGGAACTTCCCCTTAAACATCCTGAAGTGTTCGCAAAATTAGGTATAAAACCTCCGCTGGGCGTATTGATGCACGGAGCACCAGGAACTGGCAAGACCATGATCGCAAAAGCCGTGGCCAATGAGAGCGGGGCAAACTTTTATTCCATAGCAGGGCCGGAAATCATGAGTAAACACTATGGCGAAAGTGAACAAAAGATAAGGGAAATATTTGAAGAAGCAGCAAGCAATGCCCCTAGTATATTATTTTTTGATGAACTGGATGCTATTGCAAGTAAAAGGTCTGAATCGACCGGCGAATTGGAACGCAGGGTAGTTGCCCAGTTGCTGACTATGATGGATGGAGTTGAGGACCGGGGGCAGGTGATGGTCATAGGTGCTACCAACAGGGTAAATGCCATAGACCCGGCACTGCGCCGTTCAGGACGCTTTGACAGGGAAATCGAGATTAGTGTACCTGACCGGGATGACCGGTTGGAAATACTTCAGATACATACCAGAAACATGCCCCTTGATGAGGACGTGAAACTTGAGGAATTGGCTGATATAACCCACGGGTTTGTGGGGGCAGATATAGCAGCCCTGTGCAAAGAATCAGGAATGAAGGCCTTGCAGAGGTATATGCCCAAATTCAATCTTGAACTGGAGATTCCACTGGAAGTGCTTAATGAAATAATTATTACAGCAGCAGATTTCGATAATGCCTTAAAGGAAGTCGAACCCTCAGCCATGCGTGAGGTCATGGTTGAAGTGCCCTTAGTACTCTGGAATGAGGTTGGCGGTTTGAAACAGAGCAGACAGGAAATACTGGAAACCATTGAATGGCCGTTGAGCCATCCGGGACGATTTAAAGACATGGGGATCCAGCCTCCAAAAGGAGTGTTGCTCTACGGGCCACCCGGTACAGGTAAGACGCTCATTGCCAAGGCCGTAGCCACAGAGACAAATGCTAATTTCATAAGCATCAGGGGCCCACAACTGCTGTCAAAATGGATGGGAGAAAGCGAGAAAGCTATCCGTGAAGTGTTCAAAAAAGCTAGGCAGGTCGCTCCATGTGTCATCTTCTTTGATGAAATTGATGCTCTTGCACCCACCAGGGGAACGGATGGGAGCAGTCAGGCCATGGAACGAGTAGTTAACCAGTTGTTGATAGAATTGGACGGGCTTGAAGTGTTAAAGGATGTGGTTGTTGTAGCTGCCACCAACAGGCCTGAACTGATAGACCCTGCCCTGATACGGTCAGGCAGGTTTGACAGGGCAGTATTTATCGGACCTCCATCCCGGAATGGACGTGAAGAGGTACTCAAGATACACACCAGACACATACCCATGTCTGAAGATGTTGACCTGGGCGAGATTGCAGATGCAACTGAAGGATATGTGGGTGCAGACCTGGAAGCCATCTGCCGCGAAGCAGTCTTACTGGCCATGCGTAGTGATTTTAATACTAAAAGTGTCCAGATGGAGCATTTCAGGACAGCTCTTAAAAAAGTAAGGCCCGCACTCAATGAAAATATAAGGGAATATTACCAGCAGCTTGAGACACAATTCAAAGGTGGCGTCAAAAAAGAACAGAAGTCTTATATAGGTTATCGGTAAAATTTGGGAGAGATAAACAATGACTAAAATATTTGCCAGGAATCTAAGGGATAAACAGGTAATGAGTTCAGATGGAATCACACTGGGAGTACTCAACAACTTTGTAATAGATGTCCGTACCGGAACGGTCATAGATCTGGTGATCAAACCTGATATTGCGCTCGATAAAGATAAATATTATGTGCAGGACGAGTTCGTACTTGTTCCTTTTGACTCAGTTCGGTCGATCAAGGACTACGTAGTTGTGGACAAGAATCTGTCGAAATCCCAGGGCCGCATGGAAGTGGAAACCAGGGCTGAGGTTGAGAGCGAAGTATCGCCGTAATAATTAGCAAATTAGCCTGTCATTATCATTCCACATATTTTATATTTTATG
>QBUR01000039.1 GCA_013374385.1 Candidatus Methanocomedens sp.
GATTTAAATGAATGAAAGCATTCTCGATAAAATATGGTCCAATCCTTATCCATAAAGTAACTTCAGGTTTGTTTATATTGGACATCCAACTTCAATACTTTATTATTTCAGATAATGATTTCGGTTATTAATTCAGATTAAAGTTATTCATGTAATCAAATGATCGATATTCATGAAGTAATAATACAAGTGTTTAGAAATCATAAGCACCTTTTAAATACCTCCGACCTCTGGTAGAAGTTAGTGGCTATAATCACTCTACCCCTTCCACCCCACCACTATCGCCGTAGCATACGTAAACAACACCTGCCCATCCTCAACCCTCACATTCAGCCCTGACCTATCCCCCTCCATTGAATCCCTCATCATCTCCCTTATCCTCTCCACATTCCCGGCCGGCGGGTCAGCCATCTCAAGCCAGTGGTCAAGGTCAAAATCAGAAACCCCACCGGCCCTGTCTACAACATCCACCCCCGCCTCCTGAATCATCTGCTCAAGCTCGGATGCACGGTAATGCCTAATATGCGAAGGGTCCCTCAAGTTCTCCATGGTATTTTGGTACTCACTTTTCGCGGCATCCTCAGAAGATACCATATCCTCAATGACCAGCCTGCCGCCCGGTCGCAATACCCTCGCCATCTCTAACAACGACACCAGGGGTCCGGAAAAATGATGGAACGAGAACCTGGCCGATACAACATCGAACTGCGAATCATAAAAAGGCAGGTGTTCCACATCACCCACCAGGTTTTCAATATTACCCAGGCCCCTCTCCCCCGCGGCCTGTACTGCCATCTCCAGCATCCGGGGCGTGATATCAATACCAATGACCCGCTTTACATAGGGCGCCAGGGCCATTGCAAGGTAGCCCGTACCTGTAGCCACGTCCAGCACAGTCTCTTTCCCCTTAAGGTCCAGCAGTCCTACCACTGTATCCAGGTCGGTCTGGTCCATCAGCGCACCGCAGGCAGCATATGCATTCGACCGCTTACCGAACTGTTCCACAGCAACCTTCTTTGAGTATTTGTCTGCCATATTTAGGATTCCTTTATGATATGTTTCTATTTCATAAGTGGTGAATATGAGGTAAGTATTTTTTTACCGCAGAGACGTAGAGGGCACATAGATTGAACCACAAATACAAAAAAGACAGGTTCTGCAATTTTAAAACTCTTCGTACTTTGCACCTCTGCGATGAGGCAACAATCGAATCAATTATATCAACGCCACTCCAAAAGTAACAGGAATAATATGCCGCACATCATGGAGATACTGGGTAAGACAAAGGTGGTGGTCAAAGACGGCAAAGTGGTGGAAGTGGGTGAACCACAGGTAAAGTGGTGTCCCCTCTGGAACAAAGTTTCAGGGATTGAAAACATCACCACCGACACGGTTAGGCAGAACATGGAGCAGCGAATCAAGGAATTCGGCATGTTCACGCCGCAGCGCCGGCTTGACCTGGGTGTGTTCGCCAGTTTTGGTATATCAGAGATACTGATGACCGCACTGCGCAGAGGTCTTATCGATTCCACGGTCACAGTATGCGACGGGGCAGGCACGGTGGTCACGTCCGCCCCCGATTTGGTGCAAGGTATGAGCGCCCAGATATCCGGCCTGGTTGAGACTGAGCCAATTCCAGAGGTGATAGCTGCCATACACCAGATAGGAGGTCAGGTACTGGACCCTGCAACCGCAAGGATAGACCAGGCTGCCGGATTCAGGTTAGCTGCCGGACAGGGTCACAAGAAGATTGCAGTTTCTGTGGTAGATGTTGCATCTGCATCCCGGGTGCGGGACATGGAAGATGAGGTAGAGGCAGAGGCGATATTAATGGCAGCCCACCTGACAGGAATAGGACGGGAGGAGACCAGAAAACTGTTAAAACTGGTAGATGTGGTCACAAGCTGCGCTTCCGGGAACGTAAGAGAACTGGTAAAACCGCTCATACAAGTAGGTACTGCCATTCCCCTGTTCGGGCTTACTGAAAATGGCAAAGACCTTCTCATCGAGCGGGCAAAGGATATAGAATCGCCCATTCTGGTAAATACTATGAACTTACCGGTTTTACCTGAAGGAAAGCAGCCCGGGCCATTAGACTATTAATTACTTATCGCGTCTTTTTAACGGAACTGGAATATCATTATTTGCAAATTCGTATATTTCTGTTACAATAACCAGATTTTACAGAGTAAAGTAAACTATTAATATGAATACATGTATTATTTATTATGAGTTGGTTCAGCATAGATGCAGTGGATGGGGCACTGCAAAGAACTAAAAAAACCCTATTCGAACCTTTTAGTTTCTGGAAATGGCTGAAACTTGGAATTATCATCCTACTGCTGGGCGGCAGTGGAGGAGGTGGGGGTAGCAACTATAGTAATCCAGCTCAGCAGTATGGAGATAAAGACCCTGGCTGGGCACCTGATTTACAAAGCTTTGAAGAAATGGTCAGTCAATTCCTGGACCAGTACTCAATGTTCATTATCCTGGGTGTAATATTTTTCTTAGGGTTGATACTGCTTTTTTCATACATCTCCAATGTCATGGAATTTGTATTAGTGAATTCCCTTGTGACAGGCGTGGTAGCATTCGGGGAATATTCCAGAAAATACATGCGTCAGGGTTTTAATTTGTTCATAATCCGTTTAGTTC
>QBUR01000038.1 GCA_013374385.1 Candidatus Methanocomedens sp.
ATATTACTTAGTGCATTGTGAAAGTATTTAGTAATAATGATTACAATATCTGCGTTCATCCGCGTTCATCTGCTGTTTTCTAAAAAAGAAACATAATCCCTCATCAATTCCCTAATTTCATCACATGAATCCCAGTATGCCCCTTATGCATCCTCTTCACCAACCCTCTCTTAGAAACAATCATCTAAATCCATATTTAAACATCATTATTTTTCATCCCACACAAAACTATTTAACTCCACATCATTATCCTAATAATGTGATATAATTTGATAACCGTAGACGGACTTTTTAAAAAATACGGCAAGACACAGGCACTCAATAACGCCAGTCTGCACGTCTCCGAAGGCACCATACACGGCCTCATCGGACCAAACGGTTCAGGCAAGAGCACCACCATCAAAATACTTTCCACCCTTGTAAGGCCCAACCAGGGAGAGGTAAGCATAGGCGGTGTACCCCTGAAAAAAGGGCGGGCCATACGCCAGCAGATAGGAGTGGTCCCGGAAACCCCCAGGCTCCATGAATACCTCACAGCCCACGAAGAGATCATGTCTTATGCGAGACTCTCCGGACTGGGCAGGGCACGGGCAAGAGACCGGGTGAGTGCAGTTATAAAACAACTGGATATTGGAATGGTACAGAACTAGAAAATATCCCGATTCTCCACAGGCATGAAAAAACGCGTAGCACTTGCCCTGGCAATGGTGGCAGACCCGCCGGTGCTGCTGCTGGATGAACCCATGTCAGGACTTGACCCTGTGGTGCGGGGCAGTTCAAGGACACTATCCTGGGACTGGAAGGCAAGACCGTACTGGTATCAGACCACGACCTATACACCGTTGATGAACTATGTACCAGTGTCACCATCCTGCAACAAGGTCGAACGCTCATCGAAGATAACATCGATTCACTCAGGGAAAAGGTGGGTAAGGTAAGTGTGGAGATAAAACCTCAGGACCCGGCACAGATATCTAACCTGGCTGCTGAACTTCAACAGATGAGTCGGGTTACTTCGGCTGAAGTGGAAAAAGACCGGGTAGTGGCCAGCGTGAACGACCCCGAAAAAGACATTCCTGAAGTTATTCGCATGGCAGCCATATTCACCGAGATCGTGGAGGCAAGACCCAGCAAAATATCACTGGAAGAAATATTCATCAAACTTTCATCAGGTGGCGATAGAACGTGAGTGGTCTACTTCGCATGTTGTTCGGATATATGTACCTCACCTGGCTTGAATTCAGGTATTTAATATCCCGCCGTACCCGTGCTTCATACATTATATTCATACTTATCTTCGGAATGTCATTGTACGGCATATCCATTCAGGACTATAACGCTCAAGGTATGGAGACTACTGAGATATTAGGTGGACTGGAAATAGGGGATGCACCACTAATCGATATGTTAATTTTCACATTTATATTCGGGATGAGCACATTTGCTTCAGCAACAGGGGGCCAAGCTCCTGCTATTGTCATACCGGCACAGCTGGGAGTAACCCTTATCATCATTGTCTCAATTCTTCTTGGCATCAATATGGTATCACGATTGGGAGCAAAGAATGCCGCATCCACTATATCCCGGGAAAAAGAGAGTCGAACGCTCTATCTTTGTGCAAGTACAACAAACACCAGACCTGCCATATATCTTGCAAAATTGAAAGCAGCCTATTTGACCACCCTGCCCATGATAGCAATAATGTTCCTGGGTGTGTACTGGATATGGACTTCATCCTTCGGGAGCCCTGATATGATAACCATGCAGCCAACGTTCCAGAGCCTGCTGCTCAATATGGTAATAATGACCCTGTGCACCACTATACTGTTTACCTCGCTGGGCAGTCTGGTCTCGACCTTAAAGCGTGAGGAGGAATCAGCAGTAAGCCTGTCAAGTAAATTCACCACACTGGCTGCAGCGCTTACCACACTTTGGCTATTACTCCCAATCTTCGCTGTGACAGGTGGAAAGATGTATTCGTTGATCGAGACCTTGACAATGCTCTCCCCCATCACCCTGGACCTTATTGTACTATACGGCAATGACAGTACCCTGCTCATCCAGTACGCTGGCATTCAACTTGCTGCAGCCGCAGTGCTAACTATACTGGGAATAATAGTCTTTATTAGGCAGGACATAGAATATTGACCCTGTTTGCCGTTACAGAGGCGATTAAATATGAGAGGATATTGAAATGACTGATACACCTAATGAAGATGCTAAGGATTATTTAGAGGTAAAGATGGCAGCCGGCTGGTATATGACCATCACTCTTGCAACCAGTGAGCGATTTGAAAAAGATTATGTGGAGATAGCAAAGGAACGCGCTGGCCAAAAACGCAGTCGATTCAACCTCAACCCAAAATATACGAGAGAACTTGGCGAGGCATTATTAAAATTTGCAGATGCCAATAAACTGTGAAATTTAGAATTCACATACCAGGCATTGTTCCAAAAATCAGTTATTTTGTTGATACTGACTTTGAGTAAAATGTCGAGTAGGACTCATAGCGCACCTCTTATTGGGGTAATGGCCCCGAAGTT
>QBUR01000037.1 GCA_013374385.1 Candidatus Methanocomedens sp.
GGTCAAGTATAAAAATTGAAATCAATATGTGGTGGGTATTCACCACATATTATCTTATTTTATTAAACAGTAAATATCAATGATAATTACTCTTTCTTCCCTGCCAGAGCCGAAGCCATCATAATAGCCTTGGTATAATGTCCACCCACCCTGCTGGTATCTACAAACACCTTATTCATCAGCACAGGTGCCCCATACCCGTATCCTCCAGCCACCAGTACCAGTGTCCTGAATACCAGGTTTCCTGAGATGCCGTCCGGGGCCAGGATAAAATCGGCCTCTCCGACGGCATTCTCGATCAGGATACCATAATGCTTGATATCATATCCTTCCTCTCCTGCCACCTTTGTAACATATTCGGCATCATCCAATGTCTTATCCACGTAAGTGTTACGCCCCCTGTCCTCAAATCGTCCCCCTGACAAAATACCGACTTTCGGTTCAATGCCAAACCTGCGGATATGTTCTACCCCTCTTTTTATGAACTCCAATTTTTGTTCACGGGTACTACCTTCATCTATACCCACCGGAGCCAGGAACAGAGGAATTCCACCAGGGGTTTCCAATAATGCGATTCTGTAAAGGTTTTTCATTTCCAGAACATCTTTAAGATACGCAAGTGTGGACGTGGCTGATAATGTACCCCTGACAGCACCATCTATATCACCTGAAGCCAGCAGCTCGACTATGGTCCTGGTCGGTTCATCTGAATGGATGACCTCAAGATGGGTGCCAATATCGTCAATCATCTTACTGTCGCCCACCAGTACCACATCAGCAAACTCCTCTGCCAGAGCCGCACTCTGCAGGAGTTTTGGTGTTACACTACCTATTCCAAGTGCAATCCTGGCATGATTCTCCACTGCTTTGTTGTGAATATTTGTAATTATCCCACTCATCATTACACCGAATGTTGTTATTTTTCATCAATATTGGAAAATGCAGGAGACTCCTCTTTAGGTTTTTCTTCAAATCCTGCACCGGGCAGGAAGTTTCCCCGACCTTTCTTCGCATGTATATCATCTTCCCAGATAACTTCACCCCTCGAAATGGTCATAACAGGGAATATACCTTCCATTCCCTCATACGGCGTCCACCCTGCCTTGCTGTGCAGTCGGTCAGCATCAATCTCAGTGACCTTGTTTGTGTCCAAAATTACAAGATCAGCATCGAATCCTTCCCATATTGCACCTTTTTTGTGCGTATCCAGCCCAAATATCATTGCCGGATTGGTACACATAACCTCTACCATCCTTGATAATGAAATCAGGTTGCGCCGGACTGCCACCAGCATCAACGGCAGCATGGTTTCTACACCAGGCACCCCTGCCGGAGCGCTCCAGATATCGGTCATCTTTTCGTTTTCAGTATGAGGAGCATGGTCCGAAGCAACAATATCAATAGTCCCGTCGTTCAATCCGTTCCACAGGTACTGGAGACTTCGCCTTTTTCTAAGAGGCGGATTCATCTTTGCAAGGCTGCCCAGCCTGTCATAATCCTTATTTGACAACAACAGGTGATGTGGTGCTGCTTCGGCCGTAATTGTACCCCCGGATTCTCCATAGTCTCCGTACTTGGCGCCTCGGATGATGCCTACTGCCTCCCGGGTACTGATGTGGCACAGGTGTGCCTTTGCCCCGAAAGCCATGGCATCTTCCACTGTGTTTGCGACAGCCACCGCTTCTGACAGGTTGGGTCGGCTTTTTGAATATGATTCGGGTGCCAGGTCTCCCTTTGTGATTTTTCCGTATGTTTCCAGTATTTCCTGGTCCTCAGCATGAACGCAGGCCAGAGCACCCATATCTCTGGTAAACTGCATTGCAGCCGACATGTGGTCACGGTCCACGGTCATGGAACCTGTGCTTTCACCTAAGAATATCTCGCCAAAGGCAGTAACACCTGCCTTCCACAGGGTATCGAGGTTGTCCAGGTTATGGTTCACTCCTCCATTAATTCCAAAATCAACAATAGATTTGGATGTAGCAAATTTCAGTTTTGTACGAAACGAATCTTCATCAAGCGTGGGAGGTATGGTATTGGGATGGTCTATCACTGTTGTTACACCACCTGCAGCAGCAGCACAAGACCCGCTGAACCAATCTTCTTTCTGGCTCATACCCGGTTCCCTGAAGTGTACATGCACATCGATAATACCGGGCAGCACGAGCATGTTATTTGCATCGATCACCCTGTCAACGTCTTTCACTGGGACAATCTTTGCCATCGTTGCAATTTTCCCGTCTTCTACAGCCAGTTCTGCTTCAATTATGCGTCCCTGGTGGAATATTCGGGCGTTGGTAATAATCAGGTCAGGCATGGTGATGGTATATGTATTGATATATTATTAATGCAGATGTTAATCTTTCATTATACGAGATTGTCGGAAAAGTCCCGCACTTCTGTTAAATTAATACACTGTCTCCACTACAATTCTCGTTAAACATAATCTCTGCCATTATCCCGCTAAAAATAAACGCCCACGTTTTCGATTAATTACATGTAAATCGATAGATATCGAAGCATTTATATTAGTTAACC
>QBUR01000036.1 GCA_013374385.1 Candidatus Methanocomedens sp.
GATATTCTTTTATACTTTAATGTACTATTTGATTTAAGGACACATCATCACTATAATGAGGGTGATGATAGACACGAAGTGGAATGTCAGATGAAAAAAAACGACAGAAAAGGATTAAGGGATTTTGTCCTTAATTGCAAAAGCAATATTGGACTAATTTCAATGCAGCCTTTTCTCTATATTCTGGCATTCACTACCTTCGGCATTGGTGATGCATTGACAGGTGCTTTTCTTATGAGCATAAAAGGTGTGGGTGCAGAATCAAATGCATTTTTCAGCAATGTGTACTTGACTCAGTTATGTTTGTTTTTGTGATGACAGGGAACATTGTAGATTCCCAAGTGGCAAAAAAATCCAAACAGGATATTATTACTTATCATAGGAACCCATCAGAAATGAATTATCCAAACCTGAATGGAAATGCATATCCTGGAATGTCACCAGCATATTCCTGGAACAATAAACGAAGATAGCCAAATAAATCTATTTATTTATGGTGATTTTTACTATGCAGTATAAGCTCTTTTGCATGCCTTGCCACTTCATCAGGACGCGGGCTAACCCTTGCCGCCCCGCTCAGTACTGAAGCCTCAGCCACTGCTGCTGCAACAACAGGCACCACCCTTTTATCCAATGGTCCTGGCAGGATATGGTTTTCATCAAGTTCTGAATCGGTTATAATACCCGCCAACGCTCTGGCTGCGGCCATCTTCATCTCGATATTAATATCAGTAGCCCTGGTATCCAGTGCACCCCTGAAGATACCAGGGAAACCCAGCACGTTGTTCACCTGGTTTGGATAATCTGAACGCCCAGTGGCAACCACGCGTGCTCCGGCTTCAACTGCATCGTCCGGCATGATCTCAGGTTCGGGATTGGCCATAGCGAATACAATCGGGTCGGGAGCCATGCTGCGGACCATATCCTTAGACACAATACCTGCTGCAGATACACCAATGAACACATCAGCATCTTGCATGGCAATGTCCAGTTTTCCCATGAGACTGCGGCTGTTTGTCAGGCCGGCAAGCAGGAACTTCATTGAGTTCATCCCCTCTCTGCGGGATTGGTGGATTATACCCCTGCTGTCACAGATAATAATATCCCTTGCCCCGGCCCTTATCAGGGTAAGGGCAATTGCGATACCGGCTGCACCTGCACCACTTATTACCACCCTGATGCTATTAATATCCTTATTTACAATCTTCAGAGCGTTAATAAGTCCCGCATAGACAACCACCGCAGTACCATGCTGGTCGTCATGGAACACAGGAATGTCAAGTTCGCGTCTCAACCTATCCTCGATTTCGAAACAGCGTGGTGCACTGATATCTTCAAGATTAATACCGCCAAATGTGGGTGCGATATGCGTAATTGATTTGATTATCTCTTCGGTATCCGTTGTGTCCAGGCATATTGGAAAGGCATCAACACCCCCAAGCTGCTTGAATAGTATAGCCTTGCCTTCCATCACAGGCATGGCGGCTGCAGGACCGATATTTCCCAGCCCAAGTACAGCAGTTCCATCTGTGACCACTGCTACAAAATTACCTTTGCTTGTATATTTATAGACTTCATCAGGTTCGGCACAGATGACCCTGCATGGTTCAGCTACTCCCGGTGTATAATCAACGCTCAGGTCATGTACATCATCCAGTGACACCTTGCTTGCAACTTCAAGTACCCCGCGGTGTAGTTCGTGTACTTTTAAAGACTCTTCATATATTGAATCATTATTATCCATACTTTATCCCTTTCTTTTATTGTATGTATCTATTTCCTTATTGCATCTTCTACTGCCTGCTTGTGCAGTTCTGCAGAGCGGTGTATCCCGCCCCCGGTTCCCCTGACTGCCCGGCAGGGGTACTGCTGCACCAACAACCCGGCCCTGGCTGGAGCTTCCGAGACGGGCATGCCCTTAAGCTGCTCTGCCATCCACCATGTAGAGCCGCATGGAGCGCCACATATAACCTTTACGTCACTCACCCTGCCGTCCACAACCTGCACATCCAGATGGGGGCGGCCCAGCACTGATGCGAACTCGTTTACGATGGGGTCGGCGTCTTTTCCTATTTCACAGCAGATGTCTTCCAACAGTATCCGGGTGCCGTATTGTTCAGATATCCTTTCCAGTTCCCGGGGGTCACCGGCATTGGACCAGCCGCCGGGGATGATGACGGCTTTTGCACCTGAACGGGCGGCACGCCTGGTTATCTCTGGGGTGATGTCGGGTTGCAAGCTGTAGGTGATAAGCAGGTCCGATGACAGGACGGCGGTGTCCAGGTCCAGGTTGTCCACGAAGGGGGCTGGCTCGTCGATGAAGTCAGGTAGGGTTTGGGATATGTCTGCTGAGGTAACCTTGAATTCTGTGTGTGCGGCCAGGGTGTCCAGCAGCCGCCTGCCATACTTGCCGCGGGTGATGACTCCGATGGTGAGCATGAAGGGTATATTGGGGTGTGGGGAGTGATAAGGGTTTGGCGGAGGGAGTGCAAATCCCTGGTCGGCTTAACCTTTAACATCAAACTTACTTAAGGAC
>QBUR01000035.1 GCA_013374385.1 Candidatus Methanocomedens sp.
TAGAGTCGGGATGTACGCACCAAGGCAACGAGGTGTTCAGTCCGCGGCTACTAATTGTCCGTGTCACTCTTGCCGATCTTTAAAGTAAGATTGTTAGAATGTGAGTCCTTCGGGGCTCATTTCAGGCGATATCCAGGTTGTAATTCGTAAATACACATTTCATATGTGAGTATAGCGGCCATAGCGGAGGGGAAACTCCTGTACCCATCCCGAACACAGTAGAAAAGCCTTCCCACGTTCCTTATTGTACTGAGGTGCGAGAGCCCTTGGGAACTCTGGATCGCTGCTATGCTCACTCTACCTTTTATTTATTAGAATTATTAATATGTTAACTGATGCTTTAACTTTCAATCCATCAGTAAATTTTATAGTTTCGAGGCAGTATTTTTTATTAAAATAATACCTTATCCCCTGGTAATAAAATCAGTTTTCATCTTCGCCCTCACCACTCTTGGCATCTCCCCCCACACCGCAAACATGTCGCCTTTCACCACCAGAGCTCCCTGGACACCATCTATATCCCTGACCACATCAAACGCCTCCTCCAGATTTTCCTCATCAACGACAGCATTTCCCAGTGCTGTGGCCGCCGCATCTGCCAAAGACACATTCCTGGACACCACAAGTGCAGCGTCAGCGCTCCCAAAACTGATTGACGGCCCCACCGTACCTGAGGATGTACAGATGCCCAGGATCTCGTCTGTGGGCTTCACTTCAAGTGCAAGGTCCTTAATTGAAGCCTCACCTGCATATATTCCCAACACCAGGGGCCGGTCTGTAACCAGTGCAATATCGCCGCCATTGTCAACGAACGCATATCCTGCACCCGCATCCAACATAGCCTCCACAGCGTATGTTGCAATAGTACCTGCTACCGCACCCATGGGTCCGATACCCACGACCCTGGCGGCCTCTGCCATCCTGCGGACAATACCAGGAGCAGACTCCGGGACTTCATACGATTCAAGTGTGACTTTAAAGAACGGGTCTTTATTTATACACCCCTCAAGCAACACCCGCTGTTTTTGAATAGCTTTTTTGGCGACCTCGATATATTCATCACAGTCAGCTCCTATGGTCACAATAGTCTCTTTGATCTGGTAATGAACACGTAACCCTGGGTTGTTGCCTTTTTTGCCGGTCATACAAAGAATACCTCGAACACTGCATACGTTTATCAGTCTTAAATATAATCCCTTTTCCATGAAAGTGGTGAGAGATCCGGTACACGGATATATAGAACTGGATGAAATGGCACAGGCACTGCTTGATACTCCGCAGATGCAGCGTTTGCGGCGTATCCGGCAATTAGGCTTATCCCACCTGGTCTATCCAGGGGCCAACCACACCCGTTTTGAGCATTCACTTGGTACATATCATCTTACCTGCCAATTGCTGGAACAAATAGACGTCCCCCAGCCTGAAGAGATTAAAGCTGCCGCCTTGTTGCACGATGTGGGGCATGGTCCTTTCTCACATGTTACAGAAGAACTCATCCGCCGTTATACCAGGCATGGACATGATGAAATATCGCACATCCTGAAGCAGCCGGAAATTGCCACTGTACTTGACAATTTTTCAATCAAACCATCGTCTATCCAGGCCCATGTGAAGGGTGAAACTACCTTAGGTAACATTTTGAACAGTGAGATCGATATGGACCGAATGGATTATTTGGTGCGGGATGCCCATTATACTGGAGTGGCTTATGGTGTCATCGATCTGGAACGGTTGATACATTCATTGAATTTCCATGATGGGCTTTTTGTGATTGGAGCAGGAGGATTACAGGCGGCAGAGAGCCTTTTAGTGTCCCGATTTTTTATGCACCCTACAGTATATTACCATCATGTGAGCAGTATAGCAGAGACCATGCTACTACGGGCATGTGAGCATGTAATATCCGAAGGTATATTGGACCCGGCAGGGTTGCAGTTTATGGACGATGGTATGCTGGAAACAGCATTGATGCAGGCAGGGGGTTATGCTGGCGAATTGATTGACCGAATACGGAACCGAAAACTATTCAAGCGTTCACTTTATGCCAGTTTGCCCTCGATTTCAGGTGATGTGGTAGAACGTTATCGAGGTAATTCAAAAAGACTGGAAAAAGAACTGGAAGAAGAAGCAGGTGTACCTGAAGGATATATACTGGCGGATATTCCTGATATGCCTGATATGACTGAAATGAAAGCGATGATCGTTGTAAACGATAAGTTGGTAAGCCTTGAAGAGGTTTCCCCCATCGTGAACAACCTTGAACAGGCGCACATGGACAACTGGAGGATGGGTATATACACACTGCCTGAACACAGGGACAGTGTGACTATTACTTCCAGGCAGTTATTCCAGGTAAGAAAGGACACAAGGCAGCTGGACTTTAGTGAAATGTTGGGAAATTGATAGCATAGGCCGTGTTTATTAAAATAATGTACTGTCTGACATTATTTTAGCTTAATTCGAAACCGTCAAATTAGCATTTTCTCTTAAAAGCTTGTCTGTTTTTTAGCGTTA
>QBUR01000034.1 GCA_013374385.1 Candidatus Methanocomedens sp.
TGGCGAGTATGAATTTATCTCGGCACTCCTGTGTAAATCAGTGAAATCTGTGTCTGGAAATATAAAATGAATCAATACAGGAGCCCTGTATCCGGAAGGTCTGTGTGTTATATGCCACGGTGAATTTGGGGAAGATACAGTATATAAGTTCCAATCTGCCGATATGCCTGTAACTGCCGATGTAAGCATGCTTTTGGAAGACAAAAATAGAAAATTCCCGACCATCATAGAAGTGTTAACGTCTTTACTTCAGGTAATTAAAATATAATATCTGGAGCATAAATCTTCATTAGCAAAGTTAGTCATTCAGTACCAAATTTCCATCCATTTCAGTTATCACTCCATTAGAAACCTTTTTAGACTACCACCACACTATTAAGTGACTTACGATTGAGAAGTAATATGACAGGTAACATACTAGAGACCGCATCTGCAATTTTAAAAGAAGGGCCCATCTGCGACCACTGCATGGGCCGGATGTTCGCCAAGCTCTCCACAGGATTATCCAACGACCAGCGTGGAGCTGCAGCAAAACTAACTCTTGCAATGGAAGCAGACCGAACACGCAACGAAACCACAGACGATTCCATGCTAAAGTTGCTATCACATAGCAGCATCTATGCCAGGAAAAGCCTGAAAATGGACAGTACACTTGATAAATGCTGGGTATGCAACGGCCTGTTCGAACAGCTTGATGCCTGGGCCGATAGGGTGGTCGATGCCCTTGATGGTTATGAATTTGATACATTCCTTATTGGCACCCGTCCATCAGGTCTGCTCATCGAGAACGAAGAGATACTATGGGCCGCATCAGGTACAGGGTGGTCAGAACCCCTGAAGACCGAGATGAACCGTGAAGTAGGCAGGCGTGTAGAGGCCAGGCTCGGCAAAAAGGCCGACCTTAAAATCCCACACATAACGGCACTGCTGGACATAAATCGTGAGAATGTAGAACTTGAAATACGCTCACTGTATATTTACGGGCGGTACCGCAAAATGGTACGAGGTATACCCCAGACCCGCTGGCCATGTCGTGAATGCCGCGGCAAAGGGTGTGAGCGTTGTAATTTCACAGGAGCCATGTACCCCGAATCAGTGGATGAACTTATCAAACCCGAAGTGCTAAAAGCTACTGAGTCTGTAGATACCGTATTCCACGGTGCGGGCCGGGAAGATATAGATGCTCTGATGCTGGGGAGCGGCAGGCCCTTTATAGTGGAAGCCGAGGAGCCACTACGCCGCCACATTGACCTTACCAGGCTACAGCACAGGATTAACCGCCATGCAGCAGGTAAAGTTGAAGTCGAGGGACTCAAATTTGTGTCCCACCGGGCAGTTGAAGCAATCAAACAGGCAAAAGCAGATAAAGTTTATAGATTAAGAGTTACATTTAAAGGTCAGGTATCAGAAGAAAAGCTTATATCAGCTATTGATGTACTTACCCGAACTCCCATAAACCAGAGAACACCTACAAGGGTATCCCACCGCAGGGCTGACCTTGAACGGGTGCGCACGATACACAATATTGAACTGGAACAAATATCCCCCGACGGCCTGAAAGCCACCATAGTGGTAAACTGTCAGGGAGGACTATATGTGAAAGAACTGGTATCCGGGGACGAAGGCCGTACAGTACCCAACCTTGCCCAGGGTCTGGGTGTTGAGGCAAAAGTTACCGAACTGGACGTAATAAAAGTAGAAGGAACATTCATTTAACTTAATTGGAGGATATAACATTGTCAAAATCACACGGCGAGAGAAGGAAAACCAGAGATAAATTGAAGAAATCAGTGCGGGAAAGAGGGCTCAGCCCCATATCACGTGCCATCCAGGAATTTGACGTTGGACAATCAGTCCACATAAAACTGGACCCCAGTGTTCATAGAGGTATGTCCAATCCCAAATTCCATGGCAGAACCGGTAAAGTACTCGGACAAAGAGGCCGTGCATACATTGTAGCAGTCAGTGACGGGAACGCCACAAAACAGGTAATCCTGTTTCCGCAGCATCTACGCCCGCAGGTATGATTACGGATAACAGGTATTCAGGTAGTTTTCTATGATAGTTAAACAGGTATTTGAAGAGGAAATGTTAACCCTTGCAGAAGCAAAGGAAATTTTGGTAGATATCAGGGAGATCCGTGCTGAAAAAGAAATGGAACTGGGATATGAACTCAGAAGAGCTATCAACCATGCAGAACATTCCTCCAAGACAAACGGAGCCAGTTCCAGGAAATTGGTGGAAGAACTGCTCAAACTGGAGAAAATGAAACCAGAAATTGCATTTCGTCTTGCCGATATAATGCCGACTTCCTTTGATGAGATACGGTCAATATATGCTAAGGAAAGATTCACGCTCTCCGAAGAAGAACTCACTCAGATTTTAGACACTGTTACTGCCGCCTATTAGATTAGTCACCTGAAAAATGTAAAAGCTTATATGCAATGCTATGCATAAAATTTA
>QBUR01000177.1 GCA_013374385.1 Candidatus Methanocomedens sp.
ACGTATGGCGCCCGAAGGGCTGCATACGTGTGCGGCCCGCTACTGGCCTGAGTAGTGCGGGGAACGGGATTCGAACCCGCGAATACCTACGTAACAGGATCTTAAGTCCTGCGCCTTCGGCCTGGCTTGGCTATCCCCGCGCGCTGGGAGATTAGATATACGTTTATTTATTTCAAAGTATCGCCTAAACAGGTGTGTCAAATCTTTAATGTTAAGATTTTTTCCAATCCCGCCGAAACCATTAAAAACCAGTATCACCTTAGTACCGCTCTATCAAATCATAGTAATCATATTATTAAGGAGAAATTATCAATGGCAAGATTCCCTGAAGCTGAAGCACATATTCTGCACACCAAGATATGCATGAGATGCAATGCACGAAACCCTATCAAGGCTACACGATGCAGGAAATGCAAGTCCAAGCAACTTCGTATGAAATCCAAGGAAAGCAGAAGCAGCTGATCCTGATATGAGTGTTGAAGAGCGGCTGAACAATATCGTGAAGACACAGGGCGCAGTACACCTGACCCTTATAGACCCTGACAGCCAGTCTCCCGATACAGCAGGTAAGATAGCCGCCCAGGCCGCTGAAGGCGGAACTGACGCCATAATGGTGGGCGGTTCCACCGGAGCCGGGGGCAGTATTCTTGATAAGACCCTTAAAGCCATCAAGGAGCAGACCGACCTGCCCACGATCCTGTTCCCAGCCAGTGCTGGCGGAGTCAGTGCACATGCCGATGCTGTATTTTTCATGAGCCTGCTTAACTCCCGTGATGTCAACTACATCACAACCAACCAGGCCATGGGTGCACCGCTAGTGAAAAAATACGGGGTTGAACCTATTTCTATGGCCTACATCATCATCGAACCCGGCGGCACTGTAGGCTGGGTAGGGGATGCAAAACTGATACCCCAGAAAAAGCCTGCTATTGCTGTGGCATATGCCCTGGCAGGCAAATACATGGGCATGCATTATATCTACCTGGAAGCCGGCTCTGGTGCAGACAATCCGGTCCCTGCTGCTATGGTGGGTGCTGTGAAACAGTCTGTAAGTGATGAGACAATGGTCATCGTGGGCGGAGGTATCCGTACCGGTGAGACTGCTGCCAAACTGGTAAAGGCTGGTGCTGATATGATAGTCACCGGCACTATCGTAGAACAGGTCAGTGACGTAAAATCAAAGATAAATGAACTTGTCAGTGCTATAAAGCAATGATACTGTTATCTACTCATTTTCTACTGTAAAAATAATATATGGCAAAATATTCTCCATATTTTCCAGCTTACCGAGCAGGTCATCCTTATCCAGGTATGGCCGTGCTTTGAGAATATTGCGGGCGCGTTTTTTCCCAACTCCCGGCAGTTCACCTATGAGCCTGGGAACTGCATGATTAATATCCAGGGGATAGGGTATTCCGGTAATGGAACGGTACCCGTGTCCTGTGACCGTGACGTCAATGAACCTCCCCAGCGGCAGCTTGGCAGGAATACCCACCAAAAGCGGGTATGACGCCAGATGCCTGCTAAAAGTGATACCATCGGATACCTCGCACATCACATCCCTTAGCACCGTACCCTCAGGTACCAGGCGCTCAAGCATTGGCATATCAATCTCTTTGCGCACATTTTCCTTGAATTTTATAAACTGCTTATGATACCGGTATGTCTTATCTTCCTGCCACATCGGGGTGCCAGGGAATGACATCACTTGCCTGATATTAATCCTCCTGACCATCAGGTTGCTATCCAGCAGACCTTTCAGGAACTGGAAATTATGATGGAAAGTCTCCTCTGACTCACCTTTGAGCCCGTGAATGAAATTCAGGCCGGGTAGCAGTTCGGGCATTCCGTTATCCCCTCGAGCCCTACCGACACGGTTTATCAAACGCACGGCTTCCAATACATCCTCAGGCATAGCCTTCAGGCAGTTAGCCTTGACCACCCGTGGGTCTGCGGATTCCATACCCATGGCAGCCACATCCCCTGGCGTATGGTATTTTACAATTATGCGGGCAATCTCTTCTGATTCCTCAGGATATGCGGCAATAGTTCCTGGGTTGGCATTGTCCATGTGAAGCACCCGGAGGCCGGGTGCAGCATTGCGAATACCCCTGTATAATTGCTCCAGGGCTTCAGGCCGGGGCACCGGTATATCACCTCCCGTATCCTTTGCCATGTAACTGAACAGGTCGGGCTGCCGTCCAATCCTGAAATACCTGGCACCGTTGCTGTACAGTACTTCAACTTCGGCAACCACATCCCTAATTTCCCTGAAATCTGCATCACCGTAAAAGGGCTCTGTACAAAAGGAACAGTGACTCTGGCGGGCGCATCCACGATATGTTTCAAGTTCGCACATCACATGGGGGTAGTCTGGATGCTGCCGGATAACGAATGCACCTCTGGCGCCCCATTTTGCTATTTCGCTGGTGGAACGCATCCGGTGAGCTACCAAATCCGGGTCCTTCAACCCACCGGGAGGGGGCAGCATATCATATACGAAAGCCTCGATGTCTTCCCTGGCAAGGGTGATTCCCGGTAGTTCAAGCCCGGCTACCTTTATGCCGCCCTGGCTTCCATATCCCAACCTGATGGGACCGCCCAGTACTACAGGCGTATCTCCGGCCACACGGGCGATATCGCTGATCTCACCAAGGTTGATAGGTGTGCCACGCAGGTACTTGCCAGGCACAGTCATGCCTGCGATGATGACAATCAACCCCACTTTCCCCAGAATATCCTGCCCCTGTCCCTGCCGTATCTGGTCAATGGTCAGGTAATGGATATTGTCATTGGATATGCCCTGTTCTGACATGGCGCCGGCAATGTATCTGGGGTAGGGTGAGATATAGGGAGGGACCCCTAAACAAGCGGGCTCATCCACGTATCCGTCGATTATCAGCGTGCGAATTATTGGGTGTATCCTCCTTGGTTTTTGGTGGTGGTTGACTGAAAAATGATGTGGTCTGAATAGTAATATAATTTAAAATATAAAGACCCATACTGTATTAGCCGGAGGGAATGCCGTGAAGATAATAAATGAACACATCACTTTTGACTCAAAGGGCCACTCAGATATCATCGATATCACAAGACAGGTACAGCAGAAGGTCAGCAGTTCAGGACTGCACAATGGTTCAGTACTTGTATTTGTCCCCGGTGCCACAGGTTCTGTGACCACAATAGAATACGAACCGGGCCTGATAGCTGATATGCAGGATGCACTGGAAAGACTCGCGCCCCAGGGGCTGGAGTATGACCACAATCTCAAATGGGGGGATGGCAACGGGCACTCCCACATCAGGGCATCAATGCTGGGACCAAGCATGGTTGTCCCCTTTATTGACGGACAGCTGACATTGGGCACATGGCAGCAGATAATTTTTATTGATATGGATAACAGGCCCCGGTCCAGGGAACTGATATTACAGATAACAGGCGAATGACATATACCTTATTAAAAAAGTATATAATCCTGTAATTATAAATATCCTCAAAAGTGATTCAATGAATATGACCATCTCAGGAAGCGTGTGGAAATACGGTGACGACATCGATACTGATGTGATAATTCCCGGCAAGTACCTGAGAACCACTGACATGCAGGTTTTTGCAGAACATGCAATGGAAGGCATTGACCCGGATTTTTCAAAAAAGGTAAAACCAGGCGATGTTATAGTTGCAGGTGAGAATTTCGGATGCGGTTCATCACGCGAGCAGGCACCATTGGCACTGAAACATGCCGGAATATCCTGTGTGGTTGCAAAATCCTTTGCACGAATATTTTTCCGCAACGCAATCAATGTAGGTCTTTCCATCATTGAAGCCGATGTCAGCTGCAAGGAAGGAGAAATATGCACAGTTGACCTTGAACAGGGTAAGGTACAGTGTGCTGACAGAGTTTACGAGGGTACAAAACTTCCTGATTTCCTGCAAGAGATACTATCTGACGGCGGCCTTGTCGCACACAGGAAAAAACAGGCATCGAAATGAGGTTGGTTTAACAATATGATGATATTTCCGGAAGATTACAAGGTGGTAGGCATCTCATATGAGGACCCCATCGAAAAATTGGAAAAAAAAGCTCCAATCTATTTTGCAACAAAATACATGATCGCTTATCTACCTGACGGGAATATCAAGATAATAAAAGCAGAAACTGAACCGACAGACACCCTGCTCACAAGACCTATAAAGCTGGAGATTATCGCAGAAGGTGAAGAGGTAACACTACACAAGGCCGAACATGATGCCCATAACAGAACCAAATTGATACTACTGGCAATTGAGGATTGTAAAGGTCCGGTGAACACAGTAATCTTCACAGGCAGGGACAAACACATAACTTTTGTACACAAACCCTCGATGCTGGATGTCATAAAGATCGAGATCATCGATGTCATCCCGCCCGAACCCCCCTGGCTGTCATTTGCCCTCCAGCGTCTTGTGGATAGTGGTATCCTGGGTGAATTGAATATTGTCTTTGAAAGATCATTTATTGATATACGGCAGTTCAAAGGGGATAAAATAGTATTCCCCTGTACTGCATCTGAATTAAACGGCAAGTACCTTGACTCCGACGATGACATTGAAGATGGTTCGCTGTTGGTAGGCTGCGATATATCCAGGGAGATATTTGAACTCCGGTTCCCTGATCATACATACAAGCAAATTAATATGTGCCCGCTTAGGGCTGAATTAATCAAACCTTCAAAACCTTTTATTACACGATGCTGCCAGACAAGGAAGACCGGGCTTATCAACATCAACGGCCATGATGGTGTGGTAGTCCACTGGGGAGCATCAGAATATGATATTGTGGATGCTATACGACTGTTGGTAAACAGACTGGACGATGACTTCAATGAAAGTGGCAGTGATTGAAGGGGACGGTGTCGGTCATGAAGTAATCCCACCTGCAGTAGATGTACTGAAGGCGGTGGGACTTGATTTTGAAATTGTACCTGTGGAAGTGGGATACGGCAAATGGGAGCGTACCGGCAGGGCAATGGACGACAATGACCTGGATGTGATGCGGGATTGTGACTGCATCCTTTTTGGCGCCATCACTACACCCAGTGACCCCAATTACCAGAGTGTATTGCTGCACATCAGGCGTGAACTTGACCTCTATGCCAATGTCAGGCCGTTTCGGTCACTGAACATTCCCGTAGATACTCCATACGTGGCGAGGGAGCCTTTTGATTTCATTATTGTGCGGGAGAATACTGAAGGACTGTACGGCGGCAAGGAGGAAATTAGCGAAGACAGGGCCACAAGCATCCGCACCATAACCCGTAAAGGCAGTGAGCGTATCGCACGGACAGCATGTAAACTCGCAAAAGAGCGCAAGAACCGACTGACCATAGTCCACAAGGCCAATGTGTTGAAATCATGCAGTTTTTTCCGTGAAGTGTGTATTGAAGTGGCGCAGGAAGATGGTGTTCAGTATGATGAGGCATTGGTGGATGCCATGGCCTATAATCTTATCCTTGCACCGCATAAATATGATGTACTGGTTGCCACAAATCTGTTCGGTGACATCCTGAGCGACCTGTCAGCAGCCCTGGTCGGCAGTCTTGGCCTGTGTCCCAGCGCCAATATTGGAGAAAAATATGCGCTTTTTGAACCCGTGCACGGTTCGGCACCCGATATCGCAGGCCGGGGTATTGCCAATCCGCTGGCAGCCATTTTAAGTGCTAAAATGATGCTTGAATGGGCCGAAGAGCATGAAAAGGCTAAACTGGTACAGCAAGCAGTTGACTATGTACTTGAGAAAGGTATTAAAACCACTGATCTGGGCGGCCATGCATCCACAAAAGACGTTTCAGATGCATTAGTGGGATATATTGCTAATTTACGAAAATAAAAAGTTGAGTTATGTGTTCATCAAATCCTTCAAGGTTGCAATGGATACCACATAACACCTGAATACCATGCTCTATTTCATGGTTCAAGGTATCTGGTCCAAACCCATTGCAACTATTCTAAATGAAAAGAATTAAAAAATGGATTACTCATCCATTTCAATCTCAATCATGGAAGCTTCTTCCATGTGTCTTGTAAACATAGAAAGCCAGAGACCCTGTTTACCATAGAATACCTCACCACTATTGGGGTAGGCGGTGTCGGTCATCTTCTCGTGCTCTATAGGTTCGTCTGTGTGGATAGAATCTCCGAAACATAGGTTTAAATCTCCGTTTTTACCTATGCTGAAAGCAAGCTGCATCATGGATTCCATATCATATTGACCGATTATTTCTTTCGGAGCAGCTGCCATGCATCTAATTGTAGCGTTCATTACGATCACTCATTTATTGATATTTTTCTATATTTTCACAGTCGAGGTAGTAGTACACTGCCTTTGAAATGGCATCTTTGGTAGAAGATTCGCCCGTTTTTAATTTGAGTGCAATGATATCTTCTTCGGGTAGGACCGATTGTACGTGCACTATTTTCATATTATTCACCATTTTTTCCCGGTCAATCTTATGCACATCATTATAAGCATTAGGATGATGATCATTATGATAGTTTCCATATATATAGGTTTCGTTTTACACACAATACGAGTGAAAATTATCAATAAAAACTGGCTGTAGCTAACTAAAATATAGAATCACGCACAAAAGAAACGTGTTGCTGGGATGAGTTACAAAATATCCAGACCCATATCCAGCCAGCGTGATGAATGTATAAGCGAACCCATGGAGACTACATTCACTCCGGTACCCACATATTCACTGATATTATCAGGATTGATACCACCCGATGTTTCCAGTATTATTCCCTTACGGAGTTTTGCATCCTCAAGGGTCTGGATGCACTGGCTGATCTCATCAGGCAGCATGTTATCAAACATGATTATATCGACGCCAGCTCTTGCCGCAGTCAGCATTTCATCAGCACCTGATACTTCAACCTCTATCTTCTTGGTAAAACTGGCTTCTGCCCGGGCGGCATGAATAGCATTTTCAATGCCCATGATAGCGATGTGGTTATCTTTTATCATCACTGCATCGGACAGGTTGAACCTGTGGGTATCCCCACCGCCCAGCCGGACCGCTTTTTTCTCGAACTTACGAAAACCAGGCGTGGTCTTTCGGGTACAAGCTACTCTTACACCGCCGGCATCGGCTGCGCAGCGAGCGGTCACTGTGGCAATCCCGCTCATCCTGCACAGGAAATTCAGGCTCAACCTCTCAGCCCTCAATACATCAGGGGCCATACCCCATATATCCGCAACCACATCCCCCGGATTTATGGCATCCCCATCATCAAAACCTGGCTCGAATTCCAGCCCGAAATAATCAATTACCTGCCTGCACTCTTCCAGTCCGGCCAGTACCCCCGCCTCTTTGGTGATTATCCTGGCATGCACCCAGGCATCAGGCACAATGGAACATGAAGTATCATCGTCACCCACATCCTCCTGGATGAATTGTTCCAGTTCAGTAATCAGCAATCTCGAATCACCTGTTACAGTATTTAAAGCTTAACATAAGGCTGAACAGATTTATTAGTATCGATAATTCCCATTAAATGATGCCCAGTAATTCCTTAAAATCGGATAGAATGTGGTCTGGCCTAGCCGCTTCTATATCTCCGGGTGTGTCCTTGGTACCATAAGCTGCCAGTGCAGTCACCATGCCTGCCGCCTTTGCACCTATGATATCCCGTTCCACACTATCGCCTACGAACAGAACCTCTTGTGGCTGCAGTTGCAGCTGCTTCAGTGCGTATTCAAAGGGCAGGCCGTCTCTTTTTGGTGCACCGCTATCATCCCTGGTGATCACGTGGTCAAAGAAATGCTGCAGCCTCACGGCACACAGCCGCTGCCAACCCTTAAGCCTGGGAGCATCGGTAACAATGCCTATAACCAGACCGTGTTTGATGAGTTTAATGAGAGTCGGCACTACATTTGGGTAAGGTTCAAGGAACGAAGGTTTCGTACGCAGGTATGCATTCACACCGGCTGCAAGGATACGCTCGTCAACCTGGCCGAATCTGCGTTTTAAGAATTCACTGAAGGCATTGTCTGATTCGATGCCAACTTCATAGTAGGTCTGGAATATGCTATCAAACGCCTCTTTTGGGTCCATATCCAATCCCTGGTCGATCATAGCACGTATAGCCATGTTCACTGCCATGTGTTTCATTTCTGAGAAGTCCAGCAGCGTATTATCCAGGTCAAACAGGACGGCCTTGATAGACATATTGAAATATTTGTGTTGGCAGGCATAAATAGGTGTTGGTAAGAAGTGTTGAAAGGAGGTATTGATTAAAGATATAAACTATTAATGATTAATTATATAGTCTCCATTAATGTACGAGGGACAGGAACATGAGAATAGCATGGGCAATTACCGGAGCAGGACATTTTATTAATGATAGTTTTGAAGTTTTCAGGAAACTAAAAGCTGAACATTCGGACCTTAAGGTATCCATTTTCATATCCGGAGCGGGAGAAGAAGTGCTAAAGATGTACGGCCTACTTGATTCAATGAAGGAGATCGCACCGGGCGGATACATGGAAGAAATATTCCTCGAAAGGGACCAGGGTTACAGTTACCCTAAAGTTGGCCGGTTCCTGATGGGTAAATATGATTTCCTGATATTGACACCTGCCACGTCCAATACTGTGGCAAAGATTGCCAATGGAATTGCTGATACTCTTGTTACCAATGCTGTTACCCAGGCAGTAAAAGGAAGTGTGCCTGTATATGTGATACCGGTGGATATTGCGGGTGTAATACGTTCAGAGCTACCCTATGGAATTGACAGGGATCTATGCGTGAAGTGTGATGTCTGCCCTCCCAGGGATAACTGCCCAAACCATGCTATAACACTTGAACCACAGATTGACCTGCTGCTGTGTGAAGGCTGTGGTAACTGTGTCGAATTGTGTCAGTACGGTGCCATAAAGGGCGGCGAGGTGGAACTCAGGGTCAGGGATCTGGACTACAAGAATGTCCAGATATTAAGGGGACTGGATCATATCACTGTGTTTGAAAGCCCCTATGACGTCCTGGAAATTATTTAGGAAACCCGACAATTCATGCAAAGATAAATACTATCCCATACATCTGGAAGCTCAACAGGAATTACGATGCTCTTTGAGATACTGATATTTATCATTGCACTTTTAATTCTGGTATATTCAAGCGATATCTTTACAAAAAACGCTTCTAGATTGGCTAAATCTTTTGGAGTTTCACATTTTTTTATAGGGATTACTATTGTAGGTATAGGGACATCCCTGCCCGAGATAATGATAACCGATTATGCTTCATATACTGGAGATTCCGGTATTGTGCTGGGTAATGTTATCGGGTCCAATATCACAAACATTGCGTTTGTACTTGGCACGGCTTTTTTCATTAGGAATACAGTCATTTCTGGTAGCCACATGTTCAGGGACAGCTTAGTTCACATACTTATACTGGCTTTCGGAATTACTACCATCCTGACGGGAGACCGCATAACCAGGGTAGAAGGCGTGGTTTTGTGTGCAGTGTATATTTTATACATACTGTATACATTGAAATCCCATACAAAACCAAAAGAAGAAAATGATAAAGCCCGGTTTGATGTAAAAGCGATGCTTTATACCATGCTGAGCCTGGGGGGTGTACTGCTGGGAAGTAAATTGCTTGTTGATTCGGCAGTTGTGATGGCAGGCGAACTGGGTATTTCAAGTGCCGTTATTGGCCTTACCATAATAGCATTGGGTACATCCCTTCCAGAACTTATGGTATCAATATCAGCGGCCAAGCGAGGTTTTACCATGTTGATACTGGGAAATATTGTTGGCTCCAATGTTACCAATGTAGTCCTGGCAATGGGCACTGCTTCCATAATAAATGAAGTGGTTGTGGATGAGCCAAATCTATTCAGGTTCAATATCGCATACATGATGCTGTTGTCACTCATCTTGGTGGTGATTGTCAGGAAAAAAGAGATATCCCGGCTGTGGGGGATTCTGTATTTGGCAATGTATGTATTTTTTATCGGCTATACCTATGTCATCTGAATGTAGCGAAATAAAAAGTTCACCGTTAACGCAATTACCGCCCCCGCTCCTGCCATTCGTATGGAATGAAGCACCATGTTCTGTTCCATAATCCGTCCCCAGTACAAACCCAGCACTGCCAGGGCGGCAATACTCAAACCTATGGAAACCTCGAGTTGCTGGTTGTCAAGTAACATGAAGGGTAATATGGGAAGCATTGACCCCATAAAAGAGGCAGCAGTATGTATGAGGGAATGTGCTCTGATTTTCTTTTTGGTAAGCTGTTCTATTTTGGTATTGTCAAGGCTTCTCATCAGTGGTTTTTCAAGCCTGGAGAGTTTCCCCAATTCAGTGTCACCTAATGTGATAAATGAACCAATACCATTAGCCATTGCAAGAGCTACGGCACCTGCCAGTGCTGCATTGATGATAAAAGTGGTATCTCCTGATGCAGATGCTCCTGTGACCACACCCAAAATTGCCAGTATGCCACTGGTGCTTCCAAAGATTAAATATCTGCTACGTTCAATTTTTTCTTCCATTTGATATACGGGTGTTATATTGGATATATAACAATAAATCTATGCCTGTTGGAAAGATTTAGATAATAATTCAGGGAACAACTTAGGAATTAATATTCTATGGATATCTGACCATGACTGTAGCAAAATTTGAAATCTACCGGAACTTGTTATTCAAAGTATATGCCAGCATTGAAGGCGGATTGGTAAGAACGCAAACATCCGGCCTGGCTGCGCCTGTTTTAAATCATTTCCTTGATGATATGCTGGATATATTTGACGGACAGATTCCAGTCAGGGTTACTGATGATACACTGTATTTTTCCACCTGGGTACCCCCTATTCCCTCCCTGGCCTATGATAGGCTGGTACGCAGCCAGACTAAGAACATGATAGCACAGACTTTGTGGAAACTGGGCATACCCGCATACACTAACCCGGAACAGGTGACCATTTCCATCACAGAAGAGTGCCCGAACCGTTGTATCCACTGCGCCCTGCCGGATACCAGGCATAAGACAAGTCTATCAATTCCGGCCATCAAGGATATCATTGACCAGTCTGTAAACATGGGGGCCACCCAGATAATTTTTGACGGCGGCGAACCAATGATATATGAGGGACTGGAAGAACTGGTTGCCCACGTACCCGAAGGCGCCATCTCCACGGTGTTTACTTCAGGTTCAGGTCTGACACGGGAGAAGGCACATGCGCTGGCTGATGCAGGAATGTTTGCCGTCAATGTAAGCCTTGACAGCCCCAAAGAAGGTGAACACGACCGGATACGGGGGCGTGAAGGAGTGTTCAGTGATGCCATGGCAGGCATTGGTCACTGCCTGGATGCAGGGCTGCTGCTGGACATATATGTGGTGGTTGCGCCCCACAATATCTATGACCTGGATGGTTTCTATGAGCTGGCTGAATCGACTGGAGTGAATGAACTTTCCTTCTATGAAATAGTACCTACAGGCAGGTGGATCGACCGGGAAAAGGACATACTCTCACCCGAACATCACCGGCTACTGGACGAGTTTGTGGAACGAAGAAAATGCGGTCCTGTAAGAGTGTTCTCCATTCCAGATGTGATGAAAACCACTGGCTGTTTTGCAGGCCGGCGCTGGCTTCATGTAACGCCCCAGGGTAATGTCCTGCCCTGCGCCTGTATCCCAATACCATACGGAAACATTCATGAAGAGCCGCTTAAGGACATTTGGCGGCGTATCCAGAAAACCGGAATATACCGATCCCAGGGCTGTCTTATGCGGGATGATACCTTCAGGGCAGAGCATATCATGGTCGGGGATTGAGCGGCAGAAGATTCTATCAACTTGAGATGTATATTTCGGTCATATTTGATGTTATAATAATGATTGTAGCCTTTGACAATATATTATAAGGCACAGTCTCATAAT
>QBUR01000033.1 GCA_013374385.1 Candidatus Methanocomedens sp.
ATGTCTGTGATGGAGCGCACCAAGGAGTTTGGTATATTGAAGGCATTGGGGGCTGAGCGCCGGGATATCCTGCTGATGACGGTGGGCGAGGCTGCCATAATGGGTCTAATGGGGGGGCTGCTGGGACTGGCCTGCGGATGGGTTGTAGTGTATGGTATGAACCTGTGGCTTGCCGATAAGGGGATTGTGCTGTTCCTTATCACTCCCAGGCTGGTAGCTGTTGCTATGCTGTTTGCTATTTTGCTGGGCACCCTGTCAGGCATCTACCCGGCTTTGCGGGCCTCTCGGATGAGTCCTATGGAGGCATTGAGGTATGAATGATGATAAGACTGACATTATTTTACAGACCCGTGGCCTGAAAGAGACCTACATGCAGGGTAAAGTGCCTGTTCATGCCTTACAGGGTGTAGACCTGGCAGTCAAGCGGGGTGAACTGATAAGTATCGTGGGTCCATCGGGTTCTGGGAAATCCACATTGCTGTCAATCATTGGTATGCTTGAAATCCCTACTGAAGGGGAAGTTTTCATTGACGGCGTGGAGGTGACAGGGGTTAAGGAGAAGGAAATACCCAGGCTGCGCCGTGAGAAGATTGGGTTTGTGTTCCAGCACTTTAACCTGCTGCCTTCCCTCACTGCACTGGGTAATGTGGAGATTGCAATGAGGTTTGCCAGGGTGCCCAAGAAAGAGCGGATAAGGCGAGCTACTGAAGTGCTGAGTGAGATGGGGTTGGGTGACCGTTTGAACCACAAGCCTTCTGAGCTGAGCGGCGGGGAACAGCAGAGGGTGAGTATCGCCAGGGCTCTTGCCAATAAGCCTTCAATTATTTTGGCAGATGAACCTACAGGGGAAGTGGATTCAAAGACCAGGGACATTATTATTGGTATTCTGCGGCGGCTGTCGGATGGTGGGCAGACTGTGATTATTGTTACGCATGATCCCTGGGTGGCAGAGCGGACAGATAGGGTTGTGAGGTTGGTTGACGGGATGGTGGAGGATACTTTTTAAATTATTCTGGAAAAAGGAATCGCTGCAAAGTTTGTCAACCACAGAGTACACAGAGAGCACAGAGCGGTGCCACTTTTCTCTGTGTCCTCTGTGCTCTCTGTGGTTTTTCAAACCAGAAGATAATAAAAAGTCTCTTAAATATTGGTAATATTTCCATCGAGGGAGAAATATATGTCTAAAGCTAAGATTGCAATAAATGGGTATGGTACAATTGGAAAACGTGTGGCAGATGCGGTTACTGCCCAGGATGATATGGAGATTGTGGGAGTTGTGAAAACCAGTCCCAGTTTCGAGGCAAAACTGGCATTTGACCGGGGATTTGACCTGTATGTATCATCCCCAGGTAAGATAGACAACTTCAAACAGGCCGGGCTGGAGGTATCAGGTGCACTGGATGACCTGCTGGCAGATGTAGACCTGGTGGTAGACTGCACACCAGGGGGTGTGGGAGCCGCCTATAAAGAACTGTACCAGAAGCACGGCATAAAAGCTATCTGGCAGGGTGGGGAGGACCATGAAGTTGCAGGTTTCAGTTTCAATTCAGAGGCAAATTATTCTGATGCTATCGGCCGTGATTTTACCAGGGTAGTCAGTTGCAATACTACAGGGCTTACCAGGGCGCTGTATCCTCTTGACCAGACCTATGGTGTAAAGAAATCCAGGGTTACCCTGATGCGCAGGGCGGCAGATCCGGGTAATATCAAGAGCGGACCAATTAATGCCATTGTGCCCAACCCTATCAGTTTACCCAGCCATCACGGGCCTGATTTGAATTCCATCATGCCCCATCTTGAGATTGCCACAGTGGCAGTGAAACTTTCCACTACTATCATGCATTTCCATGCACTGAACGTAGAACTGAACAGCGATTTCGAGCCGCAGGATATTATTGACCTGTATGCAAGCAGACCACGTATCAGGTTCGTATCAGGGGCGGATAAAATCACGAGCACGGCAGAGGTCATGGAACTGGCAAGGGACCTGGGTAGAAGCCGCAGTGACATGTTCGAGAATGTGATATGGAAGGACAGTATCAGCAAGTACCATGGTGAATTGTACTTCTTCCAGGCCATTCACCAGGAATCGGATGTAGTACCCGAGAACGTGGATGCCATCCGGGCCATGTGCGAACTGGAATCCGATGGTGCAAAGTCAATAGCAAAGACCAACAAGACAATGGGGATAGGCAAATAAACCTATGTCTCACATTTTTTCATAACATTATGATTATAGTGAAAAATCAATCAATATTGACTAATTAACTGCAAATTACAACAAGTTATGAACAATAAACCACAGAGGGCACAGAGTACACAGAAGTGGGAAATCAGGTACAAGCTCCGTGTCCCTCAGTGCTCTCTGTGTACTCTGTGGTTAAATATTAATTAA
>QBUR01000032.1 GCA_013374385.1 Candidatus Methanocomedens sp.
ATAATAATTCTTATAATCATCATAAGGTTCCACACGAAATGATGGGGTACAGACAATAATAGTTTACATTGAGGTCGCATTGTTTCATCGAAGGTGCACAAAAAATAGAAATTAACACAAATCATTACCTGACAATAAAAGGGGGAAATAATCCTGACTGAAAAAATAGTCACAGCACAACTTCAGATAGCAGTCCTGGGAGGCGGAAACGACTCCCTAAGCCGCTATATCTCAACCGCAATAAAAGCACTTGACAAACAAAATGTACAGTACCAGGTCACACCTATGGGCACGGCCATACAGGCAAAGAGCATAGACCAGGTATTCGAAGCATGCAAAGCAGCCCACGAAGCCGTACTGGATATGGGAGTCAACCGGATATTGATCAACATCACGATCGACCACCGGTTGCAGGGATGCAAAGGTCTGGACGAAAAGGTGGAATCAATAAAATAGAAACTGTAAGGGTGAAAGGAATTGTTTAATATCATATATAACATAAAACTGTTAGATGCTTAAAGTAACATTCCTTGGTACCGGCGGCAGTGTACCAACCCCAAAACGCAACCCGTCAGCTATTCTGGTAAACCGCAAGGGCGAGCTTATGCTGTTTGACTGCGGCGAAGGCACCCAGCAGCAGATGATGCGGGCCAAGACCGGAATGGGTAACTTGACCTCCATATTCATTACCCATTTCCATGGTGACCATATCCTTGGTATCCCGGGCCTGATTCAGACTATGAACTTTAACGGGCGTACAGAGCCCCTTAAAATATACGGTCCCCACTGGGTGAATGAATTTGTTCAGATGATGCTGGGAATAGGGTTCTATAAATTGAAATATGAGATTCAGGCCATTGAATTACATCCTGGGGACAGGGTGGACAGGGGTGAGTACTTTATTGATGCTCTCAAGACCGAACATAGTGTACCGTCTATCGGTTTTGCTCTGATAGAAGCAGATAGACCCGGACGGTTCGACCGTGAAAAAGCCCTCGAACTTGGTATATCTCCCGGGCCACTGTTCAAGCGACTGCATAATGGGGAGGATGTCGAAATCGACGGAAAAACCATAAAGAGCAGTGACGTTGTGGGCTCCTCAAGGCCGGGCCGGAAGATAGTATATTCTGGCGATACCAGACCATGCAGCGGTGTTTTTGTAGCCAGCGACAAGGCAGACCTGCTCATCCATGACTCGACTCTTGCCGATGACATGGTGGACTGGGCCAAAGAGTCCATGCATTCCACGGCAGGCGAGGCGGCATCCCTGGCATCCCTTGCAAATGTGCATCAACTTGTGCTGACACATATCAGTTCCCGGTATTCAGATGATGTTTCACAGTTACTGGAAGATGCCTTGCAGGAATTCAAGAATGTATGTGTCGCAGAAGAGTTAATGGTTATCGAGATACCTTACCGCGACGTTTAGTTTCTTTTCCTCCCGGATATGCCCGTTTTTTCGTTATATCGAGTTTTCGCAAATCCTTAAGTTTTCCCAGCCTGGTTCCATCCAGCAGATACGCCTGCCCCCCATCCAGTTCCACAGCATTTGCTGCAAATACCGGACCCAGCAGGTCATCATGCATTGATTCATTGAATGCCACTCCCCCGCATAGCTGGCAAAATGCAGGCATGATTATCACTTCAGGGTCAGACCATGGCAGGTCATCACCTCTCAGGCGGTAATGTGATTCCAGAGGTGTGCGGTGCAACCGGGTACGTATCCAGGCGGGTTCGGCATTGCTGAAACCCAGAGAATCAGTGAACCTGATACTAGGGTGGTTGTGTGCCATTACAATGTGGCGGCAGGCCAGCAGTTCAGGGTCCGGCCAGGTATGTCCGTGAAAATATCCCACGCCGTCCAGCACAAAACCCCTGGCCGGCTGCAGTGTTACTTCCAGCCCTGCCGGTATTTGCCGCAACAGGTATTCCATGTCCCCGTCATGGTTGCCGGGCACGATGTCAACCGGCACTTTTCTGGCAATACTTTCAAGAAAATGGGGCACTTCCTCCCGTTCCTGCCAGGATATCCGGGGCACATTATGTTTCACATCCCCTAGCAGCACGACCCTGTCAGGTGCTGCTATATCCAAATATTCCATTATCCTTTTAAGTCCCTGAGCGGATTGGCTTGGGACTATGATGCCGCTATTGGCAAGGTCCCATTCAATTCCAAGGTGGATATCTGCCACCACCAGCACCCGGATGGTATCCTCAACAACCAGGGCAGGTTCATCGACCATGGGTTCCAGTGCGGCAGTCATATGCTAACATATATTACAATTGATTATAAATTCACAGGTTAGAATATTAGCACAGTTATGATAATATGAATTACATTCAGAATTAATTATTAATGCTAAGAGTGAGCAACCCTTAGAT
>QBUR01000031.1 GCA_013374385.1 Candidatus Methanocomedens sp.
AAATAATTGTTCAGGTTTTAAAACATGACTACAAGCTTTCTCTGGATTTCACTGTTTTTTTTCATAATTGCGTCTTTACTCCCTCAAAAATTCAAGCTGCAACGAATGCCTGTTGGTGCCGTCGGATGGATTTTCTTTGCTGTATATTGGGCATTGCAGCCTTTATATTACATAAAAGAAGGCGATATCTCAATGGTACTGCTGATGGTATTGGTAGCGTTTTTTTGTCTCATAATTGCACACCTGATGATAAGTACATACTCGATGTCAAAAAAAGGAATGCCATTGGATAACCCAGTTGACAGGCCAAAGACATTGCTGGCTGTCACCACAGTCAGTGCAATAGGATGTTTGTTCTATTTCCCTTTTGCTGAAATTGAATCAATGAATCATTTAATAATACAAACGGTTACCACACAGACTTTCTGGCTCTCGCAACAGGTAGGATTTTCGGTTGAGAGAGTGGATTGGAATATGATAAGGCTTGGAATATACAGGGTTGAGATAGTACTGGCATGTACTGCTATCGAAAGTATGGCCCTTTTCTTTGGCCTCATCCTTGGGACAAGGGCAGGAGTAAAAAAGGTATTCATTGCACTGATGGCATCTATTCCTGTAATTTATATTCTTAATCTCATTAGGAATACATTTGTGATAGGAGCTTATGGGTATGAATGGTTCGGAAGCGGTCCCATGATAGTGAACCTGTTTGGCAAGGAATATCCCCTGCATGATTCAGCCAGCTTTTACCTAAGCCATCACCTGATGGCAAAAGGCGGTTCAGGTATAGCTTTGTTCTTCATTGCCTATGTGGTACTTAAAACTCTGCCCGAACTGCTGGACCTCATCGATAATCTCTGGAAGCTGGTAAAGGATGACCTGAACCACATCAGGGGTGGATAGGCATTCTTGCCCGCAACACCGGGACCCTGATTGCGGGACTGTTCGTCACTGCTACTGTTCTGGCACTGGCAGCCCTGGTGTTGGATTCGGAGTTGCTGGCAAGGGAATCAGCCCTTGTGTTTATATTAGATATATTCTTTTTTTGGTTTTTCAGGGACCCTGAACGCATACCCGGTGGAGAAGAGGATGACATCGTGTCGCCTGCTGACGGCAAGGTGGTGGATATCCGGGGAAGTACGGTGTGCATTTTCATGAACATACACAACGTGCATGTGAACCGGGCTCCTTTGAGCGGAAAGATAGTGAAGATGAAACACAAGGATGGGGGATACCTGCCTGCGTTCTTTAAGGATTCACACCGGAACGAACGAAATACCATTTGCATAGAATCAGGTTCTGGTCTGGTCAAGATGATCCAGATTGCAGGTACTGTAACCAGAAGAATAGATACTTATTTTAACGTGGGTGATACGGTGGTCAGGGGTGAGCGTATCGGCATGATACGGTTCGGAAGCCGGGTGGATGTGACACCGCCTCCAGGGTATGTGCTTACAGTTAAGAAGGGGGACAGGGTACGGGCAGCAGAAACAATTATTGCCTGTAAGATAGACACTAATACTAAGGAGGCAGCCGGCAGCCATGCAGCAGGATAATGAAAACCCCAGTATTGTTAAATTGATAAAACTGCCTGACCTGGTGACATTGTTAAATGCACTGTTCGGTCTGACAGCTATACTGATGGTGGTCCAGTCACCATCCAATGTCTTACACGCTTCCATACTCATTGTACTGGCGGTGATTGCTGATGGCGCCGATGGTGCAATTGCCAGGAGACTGGAATACGGGTTATTGGGGGAGCATCTTGACTCGCTGGCCGATTTAATATCATTCGGAACAGCACCTGTTGTAATTGCATTTGCAATACTGGCGCCCCAGTACCATTATCCAGTATGTATAGTAGGGGGTGCATTCCTTGCTACCAGTATCCTGAGATTGGCCAGGTTTGGTGTAATTAACCAAAAAATTGGGTTTATTGGGCTGCCCATCACCACATCCGGCCTGATGGTCGCCCTGTATGTGCTGGCTTTGGGTAGTGAAGAAGGACAATTATTCTCGTACGGTCTGCTGGCTACAATGCTGCTTTTATCAGTATTGATGGTCAGCCGGATAGAGTACACAAAGGTCAGGGATGCCCGGCTCATTGGAGTGATGACTGTCTTGCTGATACTGATGGTGGTATTTTTCTATCTGGACAATGCGCCTGGGCTTATGGTAGTGGCCTGGGCAAATCTTGTATTGATAGGGCTGTATATCCTGTCTCCTCTTTTGACTATGCGGAAAAACCGGTGATAATGGCTGTGAATATTTGAAAACTGTAGATTATACGCTACTGTTTTTTTGAAATTGAATCTCGTTAGGTA
>QBUR01000030.1 GCA_013374385.1 Candidatus Methanocomedens sp.
CAATATATTTTAAAGGAAGTACTATATATGTTGTTCGTTCCAGCACGAATTAAATATATAACTTACATTATCATTATTGTACAATGTTTACTCGATACCCCGCCGCCTTTCACTTTTATATTCTTCAACCAGGCTGCTGAGCAATTGTTCCTTTTCCTTTCGCTTTCTGGCTTTTGATTCCTCATTAAATTTCTCAAAAGCAGGATTGAAATCATCAGGGTCTACTACACCCATTTCATCCAGATAATTGACAGGTACCGACTTTACATTAAAAAAAGGCAGGTTTTTTTCAAGAAACTTTTCCTGGGCGTTATGTGCGATATCACCCCTGAATATTACAGCCATAACACCAGCCTGGGATAGCATATCCACGGTAGCGGGACCTCCACCGCTGGCATCCTTGAAGAACAGCACGTCTCCCGCATTGATGCCGTAATGCTCTTTCACATGAGCTATTGCTTCTTTTGTGAAGGTGCTTGCTACTTTAACGGGGATGGCGCGTCCGCTTATCTCCAGGTTCCTTAGCCGTTTGAGTTCTTCCACCAATTCGGTGAGTTCTTCAATTCTCCTGTCCTTGTGATGTAGTTCATGTTCCTGATTGCGTATATTTTCATCACGGATGCGCATCTCCTTTGACTTGCGTAGGGTTGCATAGGAATCTGATTTGAACTTTTTTATCTTTCTGTCAAGCGCTGATATCCTGTGCTTTTTTGTGGTTATCTCGGATTTCAGTTCATCCAGATATGTCCTGAGACTGTTAATGGTTCCATGTTGACGTTTTATGGTCTTTCTCAGGTCTGCCGTCACCTCATCCGGTTCCTCGATGGCGGGTTCTTCCACGTGTGGTTTTGAAACCACAATCCTGCCACTTAATCCGGCAACAGCACTATCAATGGTGTCGCCTTTCATGACCCGGATTATGACCTTATCAGCATCGATGCCTGGTGGAATCCTTTTACGTATCTCCTCAAATTTGTTCTTGTGGCGCCTGAACACGTGGGCTGATGCGGCAATGGCATCACGTTCATGATCATTGCTGTAACCGTATGGTCTTGCCAGGTTTATCTTGTATTCAGAAGAGAGGGACTCGTCGGGTTCCCCTGGTATGGCATTGAATGAACGGCGTATCTTTTCCACAGTACCCGGCATGGGTCTGACATCTGTTGCGATTATCATAGGTTTGCCATACCGGGCTATCATTTCAATTATATCAGAGACTGACATGCCCCTGCCACTGTGTGATTTTACCAGATTGCCTTCAAGGTCGAGCATACCAAGTCCGGTGGTGGTGCCCGGGTCGATACCCACGATTAGGGTTTTTCGTTTCTTTTCTTTGAGGGCGCGAAACATTAGAGCATCCCGTTCCACGTCCTGCACCCTGACCTGCACGTTCCCCAACCTTGTCTGCTTTATGGGGATACGGCTGCGGGGGGCATCAACCAGAAATTCACCTCTCACATATCCTCCGAAACCTTTGACGATGCTTGAAGAATAATTCAAGTCCTGCTCCCTGTTCAGGGTGCGCAGTGTATCTTCTATCTCGCGAGTCTTCTGGCGCACGTGGCCGTGCACTTTTCGTCTGTACCGGTTCTGGCTCCACCCGCCCCGTCCCAGTGAACGGGCACGGCTCACTTTAATAAAGGTCTTATCTTCAAACAACAACACTTCAGCACCCACATCCATCGATGCCAGTACAGCACAGGTTTCAGCTTCCTGGTTTGAGTCCAACCTGTCAAAGGATAAGTTGTGGTTGTGGGCAAGGCTTGTTAGAGATTTGGGGTGTTCGCCTCCCGTTACCTGTACCAATCTGGTGCCAGGGGGGAGTTTTCTCATTAAAGCTATGAGGTCACGCCTGCCAGATGTGAGTTCATGGACGTTATCCACTGCCAGTATATGCGGTCTTTGCTGCCAGACCATTCTTATGATCTTGTGCAGGCTTACCATTTTGTGATGTTCAATACCAGAGCTGGTGAGTATTGCCACCGCATACCTGGGATGCTGCTTTGCACCCGGTGAGCCTTTTGCAATATCTATCCCGAATATGACTTTGTCTGTGGGCATTTACTTAATTGATATGTTATGTAATTGTTAGAATAAAAGATTTGAGTGGGATTGTGCTATTTCCTGATATGCAAGGCTGGTACT
>QBUR01000029.1 GCA_013374385.1 Candidatus Methanocomedens sp.
TGAATAAACATATCTCAATGGTTGAAGGACATAGGATAATTCTTCATCCGGTTGTGGCATCACTTCCCAGACCTGAAATTGTAAAAGAAGAAATGTTCGACAATGGAGAATCCCGACCTGAAAACAATTCAAAATCAAAAAAAGGCAGAATCAGCCGTGAGGAACTATATGCTAATGTTGAAGAGATTACAAGCCTTTCATGGGTTTTTGTTCTATTGTCATTGTTATCTTCAGTGGTCGCTGCCATCGGCATCCTGCAAAACAATGTGGCAGTGATTATAGGCGCCATGGTCATTGCACCCCTGCTGGGTCCGAACGTGGCATTTTCACTTGCCACCACTCTGGGGGATATCGACCTGGCCAAACGAGCCCTGAAAGCCAATATGACGGGTATACTCACTGTCCTTTCATTTGCTGCTGTTGTAGGATATATGTTAAAAGTGGACCCAGACATTCCTGAACTCATATCCAGAACAAAAGTTAGTCTTGGTGATATTATTCTCGCTATGGCTGCAGGCAGTGCGGCTGCATTATCATTAACCACAGGAGTGCCCAGTGCCCTTATTGGTGTTATGGTGGCTGTGGCACTGCTCCCACCACTTGTTGTTTTCGGTATGCTTTTGGGCCAGGGTGAATGGCAATTGGCAATGGGAGCAATGCTTCTGGTACTCACGAACCTTATCTGCATAAATCTTTCAGGTGTATTGACATTCCTTGCACAGGGAATACGTCCACGTAAGTACAGAGATGCTGACAGGGCCAAAAAGGCGACACAGATAGCTATTGTCCTATGGACTTTTCTGTTGATATTGCTCGTAGTTTTGATTATCCTGTCGCAGAATGGTTGGAATGTTCACTTTTAAGCATTTCCATAATGTAGATCATGCCAGATATTTGGTAAAGGTGAACTGTAGTTTCTCCTACAAGGCCGGACTCAATTTTGTTCCTCACTTCCCAGTATCTATCAGGCGGTACATTGAACCGGATTAGTGCCTTACCTATACTATGCTCTTTCAATGATCGATTGATCTTATTACAGTCAAATGTGATTTTATCAAGCACACGATATCTATTCTTAAAAAATGGTGAATCAATGTTCGAAAAGGAGGTTAACAGGCTCCGTCTGGCATCTATCTTTACGAGGCCCATATTTATGTTCAATTCGGCTGCTAACTCCCCCAGCAGTCCAGCTTTCACCACAGCCGGGTCGGGCTCAAAAACATAATCCAGAATTTTATCAGCCTCAGGTACTCCGGCTGGTGTGGAAACGCCCGACATCAGCCTGTAATACATGTCCTCTTTCAGAACCACACCCGACCTCTCACATCTCTTCAGTGGCCCGAAGTACAGCGTTAGCCTATTCAACTGCCCATCTACACTCAGGTACTCGCGTTCACAATTAAAATCAACACGCTCAGGCGGCATCTGTGGCGGAGCTTCAAAAGCGAAGCTGTCAGTAACATCCCCGTATGCCTCCAATACCATTGGTATCCCTGGCCGCAGGCTATCGGTCTGCCGCATATCTTCAGTGGCAGGCCGGGCCGGGTCACTGAAAATAATGTCGGCATCGGCAACCTGTTCCACCACATGCGGCGACAGGGCATCACCCTCAATAAAGGTGATATTGTCAACCCCATACACTCCTGCATTGCGGCGGGCACACTCAAGCCTTTCACCGTCTATGTCCACTCCATAGATTCTGTCGCATTCCTCTGCAAAGCAAACGGTCTGCCCCCCTATACCGCAGCTAATGTCAGCCAGTACCCCGGTCTTGAGACGCCCGGCCCGGTAACCTGCCACAATCTCAGGCGTGGCAAACCGCACTCCTTCGCCGCAGGTAAACACTGGTTTGCTGAACTTTGGGCTTCTTATTCGTTCCATGGCTCTATCTTAATTGCTTGGTAATTTTCTAACTTGCTTACTTGTGCGTGATTCTCTAAATCTTCTTTATCCAAATAAAACTGATAATCTACCTTTTTAGTCAGAGTATTTTTGATTAATCTTTGCATTCATTAAATCCCTGCGAATCTTTTGAGATTGTGATGTCTGTTGTTGCTTTTTCGCCAACCATTGTAAGGATTAACTCCCAATC
>QBUR01000028.1 GCA_013374385.1 Candidatus Methanocomedens sp.
ATGGAACTAATTGATATGGCTTTATATCAATGGTAAGGGGATTGAAATGGGGTTTGTTTTTTCACGGTTGTCAGAAAAAATAGGATATATTACTGCCCTGCCCCATCCAGCGCCTCATTCGCCAGCCCGTCAATCCTCGCCACCCTCTTGTCAGTCCTGCGGACATGTTGGTGTTTCACCGAAGCAAATTTCTTCCTCAACTTTGATACCTTTTCGAACAGGGGCTTTAAATTCCCTGCCTTCACCCTGTATTGCCCATTCAACTGCTTGACCAGCAGTTCACTGTCAGAATAATGCACAACCTCGTCCTTACAGTAATGTGCAGCGCGCTCCAGCACTGCCACCAGAGCCCGGTATTCGGCCTCATTGTTTGTTGCCTTTCCAATACATTCACCTTTTTCCTCAACAACACCCCAATCAGTATCATATATCCCATATCCTATGGCTGAAGCACCGGGATTGCCCCTGGAAGCACCGTCAGTTACCACAAAGACCTTCTGAAATTTCGACATCGTACTCACAATGTTTTAGTAACATAAACAATATTCTCCTACCATAAATATGGAGGAATTACATCTGGACCTTGATAAGATAGCCCATGAGATAAGGTCATTCGAAGGCCTTACCCGCAAGCACTCAATCTCAGATATTACCAATATCTTCGAGGAGGTCAGGCACTTGTATGGAAATTGCATCGTGGATTTCGGAGACGATGCCGCAGTGCTGGACTCTGGAAGCGATGAAGTGATACTCTTCGCTGCCGACGGTATCTGGGGCCGGCTACTTGATGCCAGTCCCTGGTGGGCAGGCTACAGTTCAGTGCTTGTTAACGTCAATGACATCTCTGCTATGGGAGGCAGGCCGCTGGGTATGGTAAATGTGTTGTCCAGCAACGACAAAAAAGCCTGTGTCCAGTTGCTCAATGGGATAAAGGACGGCATGTCCAAATTCGGGGTCCCTATGGTTGGCGGACACCTGCATCCTGACACACCTCACCTTTCCCTGTCAGTAGCCATTGTCGGTGTGGCTAAAAAGGACTGCCTGATACGCAGTGATACTGCACGGACAGGCGACCAGGTCATTGCTGCTTATGATATGGTTGGCAAAGTAGGGCCCAATTCCCCGTACAGCTGGGATTCCACCACAATGAAGGAACCGGCAGATGTGCAAGGGAAGTACATGGTGATGCAGACCATCGGGGAAGCACATGCAGTAACTGCAGGGAAGGATATCAGCAACCCAGGCACTCTGGGTACGCTGGGAATGTTGCTCGAGACCAGCGGCAAGGGCGCTGTGGTCGACCTGAACAAAATACCTGTGCCTGACGGAGTGGACTTCATACAGTGGCTGAAGATATATCCTGCCACAGGCTACATTGTCACTTCAGCACCCGATGATGCAGGGCGTTGTATCCAAATGTTCGAAGACGCAGGCATCACGGCCCGGGTGATTGGTGAGATAACCGATGACAAAAAGCTGACTATCACAAGTGGCGAAGATAGCCGGGTGCTGTTAGACTTTGAACGGGACATTGTCACAGGGATTACTGCCAGATAAACGGGGATGTGTGCAACGGCCAAAATTAAAGGTATAGCAAAGTCCACTTTGGAATTTATCCTTGAGGTTTCAAAATCATCCGCACCAAGGGAATTTGCAGGACTATTGCGGGCCGAAGATGGTGTTATTAAAGACGTGATATTCCTGCCCGGCACCGAATCGTCCCAGGTAAGTGCCACAATACGGTTATTCATGATGCCAAATATCAGTATCGCAGGTTCTGTTCATAGCCATCCAACGTCAAATACTAACCCCTCCAGGGCCGACCTTGCTCTGTTTGCTAGGGTAGGTGGCCACAATATCATTGCGGGCGCACCTTATGATATGCGCTCATGGCGGTGTTATGACTCAAACGGACATTCAATCGTACTGAAAGTGCTTGACATCGAATTTGATGATGATGACAGCGACTTAGTCTTATTTTAATCTCAACAGACATGGCACTGTGCCAGAATCAAGTTATGTAGAAAAATAATGATATATTTTGAAATACACGCAATAGCACTGAAAGAATTGTTAATC
>QBUR01000027.1 GCA_013374385.1 Candidatus Methanocomedens sp.
TTTTCTAAACAGTTTATGTGTTAAGCATCTTTAATATCATCCCAATGAAAAAAAAACTAAATTTGCAGTCTAATCTTTAAAACTCAAATCTGTGGATATTTTTGAAAGAATTACCAAGAACAGGGGCCCCATCGGGCAATATCAGAAAGCGGGACATGGCTACTTTGCATTCCCCAAGCTGGAAGGTGAGATTTCAGCACACATGAAATTTCGTGGTAAAGAGGTCTTGACCTGGAGCCTGAATAACTACCTCGGTCTCGCAAACCATCCGGAAGTAAGAAAAATAGATGCTGCAGCTGCAGCTGAATATGGAATGGCCTACCCCATGGGTGCCAGGATGATGTCGGGACAGACCCGCAAACATGAAGAACTTGAGCGCGAGCTGGCCTCTTTTGTTCAGAAAGAAGATGCATTTTTGCTGAACTACGGCTACCAGGGAATGGCATCGATCATTGACGCTGTGACTACCAGGAACGATGTAATCGTATATGACTCCGAATCGCACGCTTGCATTTTGGATGGCATGCGGATGTCACTGGCCAAAAGGTATGTGTTCCCCCACAACAATATGGAGAACCTGGAGAAGCAACTTGAGCGCGCTACAAAACGAGCCGACCAGCAGGGCGGTGGTGTTCTGGTTATTTCAGAAGGCGTTTTCGGTATGGCTGGCGACCTGGGCAACCTGAAAGCAATCTGTGAGCTGAAGGATAAATTTAATTTCAGGCTGCTGGTGGATGATGCTCACGGCTTCGGAACAATGGGAGCAACTGGGATGGGTACAGGAGAACACTTTGGTATTCAGGATAAAATTGACCTCTACTTTTCCACCTTCGCCAAGGCTATGGCCGGTATCGGTGGATTTGTAGCCAGTAATACCGATGTGGTAGATTACCTGCGTTACAATATGCGTTCACAGACCTATGCTAAATCACTGCCCATGCCTATGGTTATTGGTGCCTTGAAAAGACTGGAAATGTTGAAATCCATGCCTGTTCTCAGAAAGAACCTCTGGAATGTGGTCAATGCTCTGCAGTCGGGACTGAAGGAGGCCGGGTTTAATATCGGTGCCACTGAATCGCCCGTAACCCCGGTGTATATGGCCGGTGGAATCATCGAGGCAACTAACCTGATCCTCGACCTGAGGGAAAATTATAACATCTTTTGCTCCGTGGTAATTTACCCGGTGGTACCCAAGGGTGACATCCTGCTCCGTCTGATTCCAACATCTACGCACAACCTTGAAGATGTGCAGGATACCATCTTTGCATTCACCGAATGCAGGACTAAACTGGAAGCAGGAGAGTATAAATCTGACACCTTCTCTGATATAAGCGCATTACGCGTATAAAAAGCGTAATGCTTAGTGCCTAGCAACAAGTGCCTAGTGCACAGTTAATAGCAATAAAAAATGGGGGCTTTGCGGCCCCCATTTTTTATTATCCTAAGGTCAAATTACTCCAATTCGCCTAAGTACCTTTCTGTATCCAGGGCTGCCATGCAGCCCGTTCCGGCTGCAGTCACCGCCTGTCGGTAGGTATTATCCTGCAGGTCACCACAGGCAAATACACCGGGCGTATTGGTTTTCGCAGAACCGGGAATGGTCTGCACATAACCCACATCATCGGTTTCCAGATACTCACTGAAGATATCTGAATTGGGGGTGTGCCCGATGGCCAGGAAAAATCCGTCTATATCTTTTTTCACGATCTCCTCCCCTGCTTCACCCTTGTTCTTATAGAGTTCCAATCCGGTTACCACCTGGTCGCCTGTCACCTCTTTGGTCTGGTGCTTCCACAAGACCTCAATGTTTTCTGTATTCATCACCCTCTTTTGCATTGCCTTGGAAGCACGAAGTTCGTCCCTGCGAACAATCAGGTAGACCTTCTTGCAAATACCGGCCAGGTAGGTTGCCTCCTCGGCAGCAGTGTCTCCACCACCCACTACAGCTACCACTTTGTCTTTATAGAAGAAGCCATCACAGGTGGCACAGGCTGAAACGCCATAACCTTTGAACTTCTCCTCCGATTCAAGTCCCAGGTACTTAGCTGTGGCT
>QBUR01000026.1:0-846 GCA_013374385.1 Candidatus Methanocomedens sp.
TGATCAGAACCAGGTCGGCTTTATGTTCCTTGGCAAAAGAAATAATCTCTTTCTTGAAACTCTGCTTTCCTGAAGAGGTGACAATCTCATACTCAACATCATGTCCTTTAAGAAAGGTTTCGATGTATTTGATATTGGAGAGAGTCTTCCTTCTGAAACCTTTATCCCTGGCCTTTGACTTCAAAATAATAAATTTGGCACCAAAATTACGGGCCAGGTAGTAGATCCAATTGGCTTTCTCCTTATTCTCGGTTTTGAAATCTATGGGAAGCAAAATGGTATCTATCTTCTCCTTGTTTGGCTTGTCCTGAACCACCAGAAATGGAATACGGGAGGAGACAACAACCTTCAGGGCCCTGCTGCCAACAAGTTTCTGAGCACCCTTCATTCCATGGGTTCCCATGATAATCATCTCCGCTTTCAGCTCTTTGGCTGTTTCTCCAATGGCGTGAAAAATAGAACCAGAGACTATCTCATAATGAGGTTTCTTGCCGTATTCGTTCCCGAGTTTTTCAGTTGAAGCCTCCAGTTCGCCTTTTTTCGAATCCTTATCCTTATCTTCATTCACAATATGTAAAAGAAGAATCTCTCTGTTCAGCGCCCTGGATATATTTACAGCGTGCTGAAAAGCGTTCTCAGCCACCTCTGAGAAATCCCAAGGTACAATAATTGGCCTTTCTAACTTTTCCATAAATATCCTATTGTTTGGTTATCAATGTCGGGTAAATATATTTTTTTATTTTTGATAATCCTGGCATGTATCTTTATCCCACCAACATCGGCAGAGGATATTACTATCGTTGATGTTTATTCAGATATTGATTCAACTGATATCACAATCCACTC
>QBUR01000026.1:856-2006 GCA_013374385.1 Candidatus Methanocomedens sp.
GAGTTGATATTCGAAGGAAAGGTACTGGAATCAAAACAGTTCTATATCGAAAAAATGTTATCTGATACTGATGTGACAAAGATAGCATTCTGGGACCTCACAAATCCAAAAGAAGGCTTTTACCGTACCAGAATGACCCTGTCAATGAGTGGTTCCCTGCTTGAGACAGAATATTACAATTTTTCATACGGCTGGCAGGCCCTACCCGGAATCTCCATTAAGGACATCGTACCTGATTCCAGTGGAATCAGTATCATACTGGCACCATATACTACACTGTTCAGTTCAAAACCTGTGCTCGCTGATGTAGAATACATGCTTGTGGACGGCGATACCGTCATCTATCGTACTATGGACCGCCGGGTAACAGTGGTCCAAGCCACACCCCTGACAAAGGACTGGAACGTGCTGCTTAAGAATAACCATGATTATTCTACCAGGGTCAAAGTCAGGATATCATCACCAAAGGATGCGGTGATTGCCCAGTCAGAAGATTTCACAGCCATCGATGATGCACGCATCACTGAACTGTACCGGGATGAGACCGGGGCAAGCGCAACGGTGCTGGGCTATTCGCAGGTCCCCTTTGACGGGCATATTGTGTTTACCGTTACTAAGGATGACGCTGTCATTGAAGAGGTCAGGGAGAAGTCTCCCATATTGACCACTGGTGATGATGAGACCATCGAGATCATATGGAGCCGCAAACTTGTTGCTGGCATATACGGGCTGTCCGTAGATGTGATGGGTAACGATGGTGATGTGCTGGACCGGTGGGATACGGTTATTGAGTCTGATTATGACAGTTCTGCTGACGCAACACCTGTTCCTACCCCCACAGAAACCCCCGGATTTAGCATAGTTCCGGCAATCTTCGCACTGGTATCATTAATTTTATTATCCAGGTGGATGGACCACCGCCACGGGTGATACCGGGTGTATGAACTGTTCATAGCTATCAGGCACCTTACATCACGCCGCAGACAGACCATCTTTTCTGCACTTGCAGTCGGTCTGGCAGTTATGCTGCTTATGTGGTCAACAGCCATGATGGTGGGTTTTACCGATGAGATGTATTCAAAGACCGTTGACACGATGATGCCACATGTAACAGTTGAACCACAGGAAGGTGAAGATTACATTCATCTGT
>QBUR01000025.1 GCA_013374385.1 Candidatus Methanocomedens sp.
AATAAACCAAATTTTGTAAATTCTCACAAAATGGACATAGAGAATGAGATCGGGATATTAAGAAATAAGCTCGAGCAAGCGGAAGAACAAAGCAACCAGCTTCAGACCAGACTTCTCGATGCTGCGGTAGCAAACAGTAGTTATCTCCAGAATATTCAGAAATTGAAGGAGCAGATTGAAGAATTAAAACGTCCCCCTCTGTTCATTGCATCTGTGATGGAGGTACTGGATGACACTGCCCTGTTGCGCCAGCATGGCAGCAACCAGGAAGTACTAATTGACATTCCACTCAAAATGGAAAGGAAACTGGAAGCGGGGATGAGAGTAGCTGTGAACAACGGTTTTGGAATTATCAGTTTACTATCCAAACCCGCAGACATGCGGGCCAGGGTGATGGAACTTATTGAATCTCCGAATATAGATTATAATTCCATAGGCGGTCTTGAAGACGAGATAGAGGAAGTGATCGAGACCGTTGAACTGCCTCTTACAGACCCGCAGATGTTCATAGATGTAGGTGTGGAGCCACCCAAAGGCATATTACTGTACGGCCCGCCCGGTAGCGGCAAGACACTCATTGCAAAGGCTGTGGCCAGCAGGGCCCATGCTACATTTATCAGGATGTCGGGTTCCGAACTGGTACAGAAGTATGTGGGCGAAGGCGCGCGGCTGGTACGTGACGTGTTCCAGATGGCGAAAGATAAGTCGCCCAGTATCGTGTTCATTGATGAGATAGATGCTGTTGGCGGACGCCGGACCCATGATGGTACCACTGGTTCTGCTGAAGTGAACCGGACCATGATACAATTGCTTGCCGAACTGGATGGATTTGAAGAGCGGGGAGATGTTAAGATTATCGCTGCAACCAACCGTATTGACCTGCTGGACCCTGCCTTGCTGCGGCCCGGACGGTTTGACAGGATCATTGAGATACCAATGCCAGATGAGAAGGGACGGTTAGAGATATTCAAGATACATACCAGGAAAATGGCATTGGATGATGCCGTTGATTTCGACAAACTGGTCAAACTCACTGAGGAACTGACCGGTGCTGACATCAAGGCCATTGTGACGGAAGCAGGTATGTTCGTGATACGTAGGCGGGATAGAAAGATAATGATGAAGGATTTCATGGATGCATATCATAAGATCATTGTAGAAGAGAAAGATGATGTTCCCCCTGGTATGTTTGTATAGGCGAGTTTCTTGAGAAAATATGACTGAATTGCTCACTAAAGAAGAAGGAAATATTGCGCTGGATATGGCGCGCAGGGCCATACATGCATATCTGGCCAGCGGTCAGACCATTACAGCAGACGACCTGCCTTTTGTGTTCTATGAGAACAGGGGCGTATTTGTAACGCTGAACAATCGTTACGATACGGGAAAGGAACTGAGAGGTTGTATTGGCCGTCCGTATCCGGTTATGCCGCTGGGCGATGCGATTATCCTTTCTGCAATCAATGCGGCCACAGAAGACCCCAGATTCAACCCCGTGACCCCTGGGGAACTGGAGAATATTGAAATAGAAGTTACAGTGCTTACCATGCCCGAGCACTTGGAAGGGAAAAAAAGTGAACTTCCGGGTAAGATCGAGGTGGGCAGGCATGGGCTTATTGTACAAAGAGGGGTGTACTCAGGGTTATTGCTGCCACAAGTGGCTGTAGAGCATGGTTTTGATGTGGAGGATTTCCTGGGCCAGACCTGTATGAAGGCGGGATTGTTCCCTGATGCGTGGTTAGAGGCCGATACTGAAGTGTTTGCATTTGAAGGCCAGATATTTCATGAAGACTGACACTATACCAAAATCCAGTTATCCAAACGAATGTGCCAAATACAGATACGACTATAAATGTCGAGTAGGACTCATAGCGCACCTCTTATTGGGGTAATGGCCCCGAAGTTACTATGAGCCCCCTCACAGAACCGGACATGAAGATTTCCCTCATCCGGCTCT
>QBUR01000024.1 GCA_013374385.1 Candidatus Methanocomedens sp.
ATAATATTAAAGTAAAGAGAATATCCCTACCTGCCCAGGTAGCTCAGTCTGGGAGAGCGCTGCCCTGAAGAGGCAGTTGTCCCCGGTTCAAATCCGGGTCTGGGCACATTTTTTGTTTTTAGTTCTATATTTTCAAATATAATTATATTATGTTAGTCCCATATCCAAGAGAAGATTACCTTATGACGGAGGATATACCAAATTGACCAACCCACCCAGACTTGTGGCATGGGAACTGACCAGGGCCTGCAACCTTGCATGCAGGCATTGCAGGGCCGATGCAGTCACAGAGACCAGTCCTGATGAACTCACCACAAAAGAAGCAAAGGATTTCATAGACCAGTTAGCAGAATACGGTAAACCCATCCTCATCATGACAGGCGGGGAACCGCTGCTGCGGGATGACTTTTATGAGATTGCCCAATACGGGACCGATAAAGGTTTAAAAGTAGTACTTGCCACTAACGGTACTTTTATGACGCCAAAAATCGCCAGCCGTTTGAAGGATGTGGGTATTCAGCGGATAAGTGTCAGTATTGATGGATCTGATGCAAAGACCCATGATGATTTCAGGTGCGAAATCGGTTCATTTGATGCCGCACTGGTGGGAATCCAGCATATCAAGGATGCTGGGATAGGTTTCCAGATAAATACAACAATTACGAAGAGGAATATTGACCAGATAACCAAAATTCTTGACCTGGCAGTCCGGTTGGAGGCTGAGGCCTTGCATATCTTCATGCTGGTGCCAACGGGCAGGGGTAAGGAGATAGAGAAAGATGAGATACCTCCCGAGGAGTATGAGCGAGTGCTGAACTGGTTCTATGACCAGCGGAATAAAGTGCCTTTGCAGTTAAAGGCCACTTGCGCACCTCATTATTTCAGGATAATGCGCCAGCGGGCAAAGGAAGAGGGCATCAAAATAACAATGGAGACCCACGGGTTTGAGGCTATGACCAAAGGTTGCCTTGGCGGCAGTGGGTTCTGTTTTGTGTCCCATATAGGTGAGGTGTATCCCTGCGGATTCCTGCCTGCACTGGCGGGGGATATCCGCAAGCAGAGTTTCAAGGACGTGTGGGAGCAGTCAAAGGTTTTCAATGATATCAGGGATGTCAACAAGCTGAAAGGTAAGTGCGGAATATGTGAGTACAGGAGAGTGTGTACCGGCTGTCGTGCCCGGGCTTATGCGGCTACCGGGGATTATATGGATGAGGAGCCGTATTGTATGTACGTACCTGCGGGGGGCGAAATGGTTTGATAGAACTGGACGACCTGGATAAGGCTATTTTGAACGAGATACAGGTTGATTTCCCGCTGGTGAAACAGCCGTTTTTGGGACTGGCGACAAGCCTTGGTTCTACTGAAGACGAGGTTATGAGGAGGATTGAACGACTTATCAAAGAGGGGGCCATCCGCAGGATAGGGCCTATCCTGAATGTGAAAAAAACCGGGGGAGAGAGTACTCTGGTTGCGGTCAAGGCACCTGAAGAACGTATTGATGAGGTAGCAGATATTATCAACGGCTATAATGAAGTGTCACACAATTACCTTCGGCCGGCTGAGTATAATATCTGGTTCACTGTGTCAGCACCCAGCAAAGAACGACTGGGGCAGATACTTGAAGAGATTGGGGAGCGCACCATATGTCCATTAATAGACCTACCCACGTTGAGGTTGTTCAAGATTGGCGTGAAGTTCAATATTATATAATTCATCAAAAGTTTTTATTAAATTTATACCGGAAATTGACTGGATGCTGATACCATAAAGTACTATTTTGAAGATGAAATGAAGGACTTGAGATTGGCAATTGAAGAAGTCCTGCTGGACTGGGATGCTGTCAGTACTAAAAAGATGTTTGGGTCACCCTGTTTTTTGGCCAATGGTAGAATGTTCGGCCTGCTGGTGACAAAAGGTAT
>QBUR01000176.1 GCA_013374385.1 Candidatus Methanocomedens sp.
AATAAGTGTAACCAGAAAATAATAAAAAGTCTCGAAAATACGAGACAAAAAGATAAAGAAAAATGCTGCCCTCGAAGTTATCAAATGTTTTCAAACTGATAGTGATAATTTCCAATGGATAATGTTGCAATCTGATATTATCGAATCAGCTTCACAATTGTTAATGAAATATGGCAACCGTGGTTTAAGAACTCTAGATTCACTACAATTAGCAACAGCTTTAACTTTGAGAGATGAGAAATGTGTTTTTCTTACCGCTGATAAGTTATTGAATACATTTTTAAAGATGAACTGCTTAACGTTTTGTAATAATTACTTAAATCACAGAAGATAAAATAAAACTTCGCTCTCGAATTACTTTCTGGAAATTTAATTTTTAATACAGAAACTACCCCCAGAATACCTTTATCCCCAATCCCCCCCTCTAACCAGCCCGAGAACACTTGACATCCACCACCAAAAAACCCCTACTTATCGAAGGACCAGTCGCAAAAACCCTTTTCAACCTGACCATACCTATGATAATCGGGATGGTCGGCATGGTCGCATTCAACCTTGCAGATACCTTTTTTGTCGGGCAACTGGGCACTCAGGAACTGGCAGCCCTTAGCTTCACCTTTCCAATAATAATGGTAATCGGTAGCCTGGCAATGGGCATAGGAACCGGAGCCTCAGCCGTCATCTCACAGGCTATCGGCAGGGGCGACCACCATAAAGTGAAGCGGCTCACAACAGACAGCCTTATCCTGTCGTTCCTGCTGGTCGCATTCTTTGTGCTTTTCGGGATGATGACCATCGACCCCCTCTTCAGCCTCCTCGGTGCAGAGCCCGAGATAATACCCCTGGTACGAGAATACATGGTCATCTGGTATCCAGGTGTGCTATTTCTCATAATCCCCATGGTAGGGAACAGTGCCATTCGCGCTACAGGTGATACCAAAACGCCCAGCGCCATAATGCTCGTGGCAGTGGCTGTAAATATCGTACTCGACCCCCTGTTGATATTTGGACTCGGTCCCTTCCCCATGCTGGGACTCGCAGGAGCAGCCATTGCTACTGTTGTTTCAAGAGCAATTACTCTGGTCGTCGCCCTGTGGGTACTCTACTATCGTGACAGGATGATGACATTTGAACTGCCTTCCCAAAAAGAAGTAATCGATTCATGGAAAAGCATCCTGAACATCGGGCTGCCGGTTGCCGGGACCAGACTGCTCATCCCCATTTCCATGGGTGTTATCTACGCCCTCGTTGCATCCTACGGCCATGAAGCAGTGGCGGCTTTTGGTGTGGGTATCCGCATTGAGTTCTTTGCTATGACCGTGGTCTTTGCCTTATCAACGGTCATCGGGCCGTTCGTAGGCCAGAACTGGGGTGCCCACCAGTTCGACCGGGTGGTCCAGGGAGTCAGGTACAGCAACATTTTCTCACTGGTCTGGGGTGTGGCAATGTTCGCCATTCTTGCACTGGCATCCAGGCCAATTGCCTCGTTGTTCAATGACGACCCGCAGGTAATATCTATAATTATGCTCTTTTTGTGGATAGTCCCTGTAGGGTATGCCTTATTCGGGGTTTTCCTGATATCTACAATGGTATTGAACGTCTTGAATAAACCGTTTCCTGCCGCAGTCCTCATGGTGATACAGATGTTCGGCCTGTATATTCCCCTGGCTTGTGTGGGGTCATACCTGTTCGGTCTGCAAGGGATTTTTGGTGCAATAGTGGTGGCATATTCATTGAGTGGAATTGCATCTCATTTCGTGCTTAAGAGAGTGCTGGCAATCGGGGCTGAACATCAAAGAGACCAGTAGCCACATTTATACTGGTTCAATACAAATTACATTTCATGCCTCACAGCACCATTGAGAGCGTACTGTTCGACACATCATTTTTATTGAACGACTCACCAGATGTGGATAATATTATCAAGATACTGCGCAGGGACCGGGTATCATGCTATATTTCCCGCACAATCCAGAGTGAAATGGATAACCTGTATTATGTGGGCAGGATATCCAAACAAAAATACACCAAGGGTCTTGCCAGGTGTAGAAAAGCAAGGGCCAGTCTTCTGGACGGCGGCCGCAACTTTCTGAAAGGTAGCATGACCCAGGAGTGCACAGTGTCTATGACGCAGGAACACGGCACAGCACCAGGTGATGTGCACAACGATTGCAGTATACTCACCTCCAGCCTTTATAATTATATAGACTTGATACTGTCAGAGGATTTCCATTTCACGTCAAAACACACAGACAAGGTAGTAGATTCAGTAATTGATATGACCTGTGAGAGGTTCGATAAATTGTGTGGTGGGGACATCATGCTGCTGAATAAAGATGGTTTCCTGGCAGCCTATAAGGACGGACAGGTCGACCTTGAAGTGGTGGAAGCCATGAAACAGGATGTTAGGAAGGGGTAGAAGGTGTTGAAACAGGGCAATAAATAATCTTCATTCATTTGGAGACTCAATATATCGATACCACAATAATACGACCGCACCGGAGGGACGAGCAAGGCAAAAATAGGGGGTGTACGGTGTTGCGGTATTATTGAGGAATCGGGAGGTACATTTAAATAAGTACAAGATTAACTTCCTAATATGCCTGAAGTGATTGACTCAAAAGAAATAAGATATGAATTAAGGGCAATAAAAGATGACCTTGATTTCATTAAGAGTCATATGATTGATGTAGATTCAATTATGACTGAAGATGATTATATTTCTTTGAATGAGTACAGAAATGAAAAAGAGTCTGGCAAGCTTATTTCTCATGAGGAACTCAAAAGAGAAATGTGATTGTAATGTTTGACATTCAATATTCCAGGCAAGCTGTCAAGTTCCTAAAATACCTGGATAAGACTCTTGTTTCCAGAATCCTTACTAAGCAGGCTGTCCCAAAACTAATTTGAATTATACAAATAAACTATATTTTATCACAATTGGGTGACTATTTTCAAATGTGAAGTGTTTTTTACCCATATAGGATAAAATGCGTGGGGTTTGTACACATGTTTTGAGTTTTGGGACAGCCTGTAAGATTGAAAAGCTAAAACATGACCCGATTTCACATGATTCCAAGATTGTTGAGGGGTATAGTGAGAAATTATTTAGGGTTAGGGTTGGGGACTACAGGATCTTATATGAAGTTGACTACAATGGCAATTTAATCGGTATTATCAAGATAGACAAGCGGTCACGGGTTTATTGACATAATTGTTGTACAAAAAATTATTCGATTTTTTATATTGCACACAGAATATTATTACCATTCTAAATGTCTCTTTTGTGTTTTCATAAAAGAAACCTCACTTCATCCAATAAAAACGGCGGCGTAAACACCCCATTTTCGGTGATGATTGCAGTAACATTTTCCATTGGAGTAGCATCAAAGGCAGGGTTGTACACCTGGACATCAAGCGGAGCTATCTGCTTACCTGCCATAAACCGCAGTTCATCACCCTCCCGCAGTTCTATCTCCACTTCATCCTCCATCCTCTCAAAATCAAAAGTGGATACCGGTGCCGCCACACAGAATGGCACCCCGTGTTCCTTTGCCATGACACTGTGGGTATAAGTGCCTATCTTGTTAAATACTGCATCCTGGGTGATACGGTCTGCACCCACAATAACGCTGTCCACTAATCCCTGCCGCATTACATGACCGCTCATGCTATCAGTTATAAGAGTAACAGGAATCTTGTCCTGCATCAATTCCCATGCAGTTATCCTACCGCCTTGATTTAGCGGCCTGGTTTCACATGCAATGACGCTTATATCCTTGCCCATCTCAACTGCACTGCGTATCACACCCAGGGCCGTACCCCAGTCCACGCAGGCCATCCGGCCCGCATTACAATGTGTGAGCACGGTATCACCGTCATTCAGGAGAGCGGCACCATGAGCCCCCAGACGTTTGTTCAACTCAACATCCTCATCAGCTATGGCCTTTGCCTCCTGCAGTACAATCTTGCGTATCCCGTCAGTATCATACGCATCCCGGGCCGCATCCAGCACCCTGTCCACGCCCCAGGCCAGGTTTACTGCTGTGGGCCTGGTGGATTTGATTGTATCACCTGCGGCCTTTAGTTCGTCCAGTAGTGTTTCCATGGAATCAACACTACTGCGGCTGGCGGCCAGTGCAATCCCAAAACCTCCTGCCGCACCCAGTGCAGGCGCACCACGTACCCGAAGTGATTGTATTGCTTCACACAGCGACCCGATATTATCACATGCGATCATCCTGTAATCGATAGGTAGCAGGGTCTGGTCAACCATGATTAGGGTCTCGTTTTCATCGTTCCAGTCAATGGTCCTCATTGTAACTCCTTTTTAGAACTAACTGATATCAACATTAAATAATCGTGCTGCATTGATGCCCAGTATCATATCCATATGTTTTTTACTAAATCCAAGGTTCCGTATATTATTGACTTCCTGCCCCTGGTCCCTGAATGGATAATCGGTACCGAAGATAACCTTATCAAAACCATGAGCTTCTATCATCTCTTCCATGCGCTCCAACGTTATATGCTCATGTCCCGGCACCGGATACACGTAGGCAGTGTCCAGATAGATATTCTTACCCAGCAAATGGCACTCCACATCATCCCAGCAGCGGTGGCCGCCCAGATGGGCAGCTACTACTTTCAGGTCAGGGAAGGAGTCCAGTACCCTGGACAGACGGATGGGGGTGGTATGTATCTCTCTGACCGGAACAACCTCGTCACCGGCATGGAACACCAGTACCATATCGTCACCAAGTGACTCATATATTCGAAACATCCTTTCCTCATCAGGACAGAAGTGCTGGAACTCACTATGTAGTTTTAAGCCCTTAAGGCCCATATCCCGCATCCGTTGTATTTCGGTCTCAATGTCTGGATGATCAGGATGCATGGCTCCCAACCCTATGAGATTTGGATTGGACTTTGATACTTCAGATACCCAGGTATTGATAGTTTCCACCTGGTTTGGGCTGGTAGCTACCGATAACATCACCGATGCGTCCACATTCCCTGCATCCATACTGGATTGTATGCCCGAGACCGTAGCAGCACCGTAAGCACTGACCTCGTACTGCTGCTCAAGACCTGCAACTGCCTTCGAAGCTATCTTGTCAGGGAATATGTGAGCATGGGCGTCTATGATCATACAGATGTTATGATTACCCACATATTGATAAAATTGTTGAAAATCCTGCATCTTATCGGCGGAGTTTGAAGTCAGGAATATCCAATGTTATGTCAGCTTTGATGTCCCTGCATGATAGGGGGAGTGCCAGCGCCCTGCCCGTCCTGATAAGCAGGAGCAGTGTCAACCCGGCCAACAGGAATGCTAACAGCAGTAATGACCATGTTACAACCAACGGCAGGGCTATACCATACAAATATACAGTGCCCGAAATGAGACAGGCGACAGCCGGCAATGCGAGATACCTGAATGATGTACGAACTGTCCTGAACCTGAAAACCGCAGTAACATCCTTATTGACGTTGTGGTCGTGAAGAGAACGGGTCATATCATCAGGCAATTCTTTTCCCAGACACAGTGCAATCTTGAACAGAGTGTAGGGGATGAGGGGGTGTTTGCCCATATTTGCCAGATTATCACCGTACCCTTGCAGTCCTGTCAGGTCTTTTTCCATGAGGACTATCAATTCGTCCTTGAAGCCCTTGAGATCTTCATAGGCTGCGCAGACCAGGAGGGATAGCAGTATTAAAGGCTCACTACGCCCGGCCTGTACTGCGTTACGGCGAACTTGCTCTATCCTGTGCATGGGTATATCCATGTCCATAAGGTCGCCAGTCAGGTTTGCCACCTTGATGGTTGCAGCTGTCTGTCCAGTGCTTGCGCGCAATTGCTGGATGAATACGGGGTGCAAAAGGGCAAGCCTGCGGGCTGCTCGGTTGTGTTTGAGGAAGATGTTGATGATTGTGATCTTGAGAAGGACGAAGATGGTAAAGGTCAAAAGGAGAGTAAGGGAGGTTATGAAAGGTGAGGGGTACATGATCATGATAAGATTAATTGAATCGTATATTGATAAAAATGTTGATTGAGTTTTCTCAGCATAAAATCAAATGAATTATTCTTAAGAAATGGTACGCCTATGGCAAAAATCCACCCCGTAAGGGATAATATTAAAATCTTATAAGTAGTGTAATAAAAATAACTGGTGAGTAACATGGAACAACTGGACAAAATGTTAAGACTATTTTCAAATACACATGGAGTATCTGGCTATGAAAGTAATGTTAGACAGCTCCTTGAAGAGAAACTAAAACCATATTCAGACGAGGTCAGGACAGACAAACTTGGCAACCTCATAGCCATTCGCAAAAGAGGGGGGCCTTCAGTCATGATCGCTGCACACATGGATGAGATAGGACTCATGTGCAAATATGTAGACGAAAAAGGTTTTGTCTATTTTGTCAAACTGGGCGGCTGGTTCGACCAGACCCTGCACAGCCAGCGAGTAATCCTTCACACTGAAAAAGGAGATATCTACGGCGTCATCGGTGCCAAACCTCCCCATGCAATGAAAGAAGAAGATAAGAAAAAACCCGTCAATGCCGAAGACATGTTCATTGACATCGGGGCAAAGGACGAAAAAGATGCCCAAGATTTGGGTGTGATTCCAGGCGTCACCGTCACCCTGGACCGCCAGTACACTTCACTTGCCAATAACAGAGTCACAGGCAAATGTTTTGATGACAGGGCTGGAATCGTAATGATGATCGAAGCCATGCGACTCATTCATGAAAGAAATATTGACGTAACCGTGTTTGCTGTAGGAACAGTACAGGAAGAAGTGGGTCTGAAAGGTGCCCGTACCAGTGCATTTGGCCTGGACCCTGATGTATCACTCGTCTCAGAAGTTACAGTTTCTGGTGACCATCCGGGTATTGAAAAGAAACACAGTACCATTGAACTCAGTAAAGGTCCGGCCATAACCATTCTTGATGCAGGCGGAAGGGGCCTTATTGCCACCGAAAATGTTGTCAAATGGTTAAAAGAGACCGCAAAAGAATTTGACATCCAGATCCAGCTCGATGTCGCCGAAGGCGGCACTACAGATGCCACTGCCATTCACCTGACCAAATGCGGTATACCCTCATCTGTGATAAGTATCCCATCAAGGTACATCCACTCCCCTGTGGAGGTCATAGACCTTGATGATTTACAAAAGGGTGCTGAACTCTTAGCACGGGCCGTGGAAACGGTCAGTAAACATTTCTAAATATCCACTAAAACATCAACGGCGAGGGGATTAAAAAAAGGATGACAGAATCTGCACTCATACTTGCCACCCTGGCTGTTGTACTTTTAATTGGTATTAGTGCCCAGGTGCTGTCCCGCTACTTCAAGATGCCCAGTATAGTATTTCTATTATTTTTTGGTATCATACTTGGGCCTGAAATCCTTAATGTCGTTGACACTTCCAATTTCCAGAAGGAACTGGAAGCAATCGTTGCACTTTCAATAGCAATTATCGTTTTTGATGGTGGAATGCAGATAAACATCAGACAGATCAGGACACTGCAAAAAAGCATAATCCACCTGATAACAATTGGTGTACTCATCACATTTATCGGGGCATCACTTGCAGCATATTTCTTTTTGGACATAGATCCCGGAATGGCCATGCTATATGGTGCACTGGTCTCAGCTACCGGACCTACAGTAATAACACCACTGGTAAAGCAGATACACGTCACCAGAAAGATCAGCAAGATACTTGAAGCCGAAGGTGTGCTTAACGACCCTATAAGTGTTATCCTTGCAGCCCTGGTTTTTGAATGGATACTACTTGATTTACCAGGCATAGATGCATTGGGATCCCTGGCAATCAGACTGAGTATGGGTTTGATACTCGGTATTGTTGGCGGTGTAATTCTCGCCTATATACTGCAAAACATAACCATGATCACAGCTCAGTATGCCCGGCTATTGACCCTAACTGCAGTATTGTTGACCTTTGCAGGAGCCGAAAGATTCGGTGATGGTTCAGGGATACTGGCAGTAGCTGTATTTGGCATTATTATTGGGTCCACCGACATAGCACATAAAGAGTCCATTAAAGAGTTCAAAGGTGACCTTGTAATAATATTACTGTCAATCATCTTTATCCTGCTGGCTTCATTGATACGCTTTGAATACATAATTAACCTCGGATTGTGGGGTGTGCTAGTTATCCTGATATTGATGTTTGTCATCAGGCCTGCTGCAATATTTGCATCCACTGCCGGTTCTAACCTGTCTTTCAGGGAAAAATCATTCATTTCTATTATCTCGCCCCGAGGTATAGTACCTGCATCAATGGTTACATATTTTGCAATACGAATGCAGACTTTGAATGCTCCATCCGGTAATGATGGAGTGGAAATGCTTGTAGGATTAGTATTTTTGACAGTTATTTTTTCAGTCGTATGGCCCGGTATATTTGCCGGCACATTTGCAAGAAAACTTGGAGTAATACCTATGGAGATATTGATTATTGGAGGAGGAGGGGTGGGCAGGGAGCTCGCCCAACGATTAGATAAACGTGGTGAGAACGTTGTTGTGATAGATACTGATGAGGAAAACTGCCAGAAAGTCATGGAATTAGGTATCAAAATAATCCATGGTGACGGTAATGACCTTAACATACTTGAAAAAGCAGGTATCCGACATGCCAAATACATAGTAGCAACCACAGACAAAGACAATGTTAACCTGCTTTCTTGCCAGCTTGCAAAAAGCAAGTTCGGATTTTCCGGCAATATGGTGGTTGCCAGGGTAAACGACCCAAATAACATGCCTCTGTTCACTGAAATGGGCATAAGAGCTATGAGCCCTGTAAAATCCACTACGATTATTCTGGAGAACATGATCGGTAGAAATGATCTATTTACTATGTGTGAAGTAGGTCACCAGGGCGATATTATCGAGACAGAAATATCCAACCCAAAGGTAATCGGAAAAGCTATCAAAGACGTAAAGATACCAAGAGACAGTTTGATAGTGATTGTACGGCGAGGTGACATTTCTATTATTGCTCACGGGGATACCATCCTTCAAGAAGGTGACCACGTTACAATTATCGGTCAGGCAGGGGTAGCATCTGAGGCAGCTGGTTTCTTATCTTAATTAAATCTATATGAGAATCCTGATACTTGGTGTTAACACACGCCATATTGCCTGTTCTGCCGCACGAGCCGGACACACGGTCCATACCCTTAGCAGTTTTAATGACATTGATTTGGTGGAATGTGCATCTAAAGCCACAGTATGTAACATACCAGATGTGCACAATCTTGATTTGGATGAAATCACAACCGCAACATCGTCACTGCTTCCAGTAGATGGTGTGGTGCTTGGCCCTGGATTTGAACATCTGGGACATTGGATACGTAAAATAATTGACCAGAAAATACCGGTGTTCAATAACTCCCCTGAAACCATTACCAATGTGTCAAATAAGGTATGGCTTGCACACAAACTCAAAGAAATGGACCTAAGGCATCCCTACACATTGCCCCTGGCATCCATTACAACTCAGGAAGATTGGAATGGAGGATATCCTGCCATGATAAAACCAATTATGGGGGCTGGTGGCATGGAGAATATACTCGTAAATGATGCCGGTAACCTTACGAGAGTATTAAATGACATCGGCGTAAACAAAGACAAATATCTTATACAGGAATTTGTCAATGGTACGCTTGTAAGTGTGTCAGTCATTTCCACAGGGCAACAGGCTATTGCTATTGCAGTCAACGAACAACTGGCCGGTCTGGAATGGCTCACTGATATGCCTTTTGCATATTGCGGTAATATCACACCACATAAATCCGAATACAACAAATCGATTTGTGACACCGCCATCAAACTGGCAATTAAGTTTCAGCTAATGGGTTCAAATGGCGTGGACTTTATAATAACAGAACAAGGGCCAGTTGTACTTGAAATAAATCCCAGGTTTCAGGGAAGTATTGATACTGTGGAAAATGCAACCGGTATTAATGTCTTCCAGGCACATATTGATGCCTTTGAAGGTATAGTGTCAGCTTCTGCAAGTTACCGGAATTATTCAATCAAGACTATATTCTTTGCTCCCCACAGGTTTATTGTTGGTGAAAAGGTATATGAGTATTTACTACTATGCTTAGAGCGTGGTAATGCTGCCGATGTTCCTACTAAAGGGACGGTGGTTAAAATTAATGAACCTGTAGTTTCATTTATGTCCAGTGGAGAGAGTAGGCAACAAGTGATACAGCAAGTAAATAGTTTCGTTGCCAGGCTTATTGATAGATTAAACAAAATTAACACGCAAGATTAATGCCATAATAGGTTAAATTAGGTTAGGTGATATGTTGGTAGATTTGGATAACATTGTTATTCGAGGACTTCTCTCGAATCTCGTAGGCGAAGAAGGGATGAATGTTGTCCTGAAAATGCCTGAAGAAGAAGTCACAGATGAAGACGTAGCGATAGTGACTGAAGTTCCTCTAAATATAGTCAGGCGTACTCTATATATACTCTTTGAAAACAGGCTTGCAACTTATAGACGTGAGAGGAATAAAGATAGTGGTTGGCTCACATATTTATGGAAAGTTGATTTAAGTGGAACAAATGAACTGCTTGAAAATGAAATGAATAAATTATTGAATAATCTCAAGTTAAAGCTCGATTTTGAAGAAGATAATATGTTCTATATTTGTGTGAACAATTGTGGACGGTTTGTATTTAACATTGTGGCAGAGACAGAATATTTGTGTCCAAGCTGTGGTGAAGAAGTAATTTTTGAAGATAATGAAAAAGTCAAGCAAAGCATGAGAAAGCGTATCAAAGAGTTGCAAAACAATTGATACCCGATAAATCAGAAGCACTTAATTTACTTAGAATTTCAGGGTGTAGCGAGAGGGTTTTGAAGCACTGTCTTACTGTTGCGGAACATGCAAAAAAGATTGCTGAGATTATAAAGTATAATGGGTATCAAGTGGATGTGGAACTGGTCTTTATCGGGGCACTGTTACACGATATTGGTCGTTCTGTTACTCATGACATAAGACATGCGGTGGAAGGGGCACGTCTTGGCAGGGAATATGTTTTAGATCCAGCTATTATTCGCATAATTGAAACCCATATCGGTGCAGGCATTCCAGAATCAGAAGCTCAATCGATGGGGCTGCCCCCTGGTAATTATATGCCCACCATTCTCGAAGAGAAGATAGTTGCCCATGCAGATAATATGGTTGACAATGATCATATCGTCTCTATCTCAGAAGAAGTAGATAATCTCAGGAAAAAGGGGATGCATGAAAGCATTATTGAGAGAACGATTGAATTAAGCACATATATTAATGAGATGATGCGTTAAAGATTTTCAGGGTCATTATTCATAATAGCCGACCACCACCATACTGCCATGTCATTGGCATCTTTACTGAATTGACCAGAGAGCCGGTATTCACCGTTCTTGTTACTGATAAGGCCTGCACCCAGCAATTTGTTCCTCATGGAATAAAAAGAAGCTTTTCCAATACCCAGTTCTTCTGATGTTTCTTTCCACTCACTGGTCTTTACTGGTTCATTATTTGTCTGCCTGTCATCAATAAGCATTAGAAATTTTTTGCCAATTAATGCTGTTTTTTCTTCCTGAAAAAGTCTGCGCATAAGTTCATAAAATGGATCACGGGAACGACTTATTCTACTATTAACATCTGAGCGTATCCTAATAGTAGTTGAAGTTCTGGGTGCATCTTTTACATATGTCATAGATATGGCTGCTACACTATGGAATAAATGAAAAATAAGGACGCTATTTCAAAAT
>QBUR01000023.1 GCA_013374385.1 Candidatus Methanocomedens sp.
AATATATTAATATTTCGAACTTTCATCACTATAGCCTAACTTCCAGCCTTATGATACGGTATACGCTTATGATGCCCGCATTCCATGCAAGTAGTAACCACCCGGCCGCTCCTCACCCTCACCCTGCAACTCACACCAGGGACGAGATATGCACCGCAGCCCTTGCATATCCTGCGTTTCAGATAGGATGGCATCCTGACCCTGTGCCGCATACCTATCCTGCGAGCCAAAAACACATACCGTTTGCTTAAACCAGGGTCATTATCAAAAGACTCATCTGCCAGGTCGAACAGACGGACCATTCGCTGAGCCGCCATATCCTTTATCCACACTTTCTTGTCCTTGCGCCGCATTTGACACTCAATTATATACAGACCTGATAAAAACTTGGGTGATTTACCAGTTTAAGCTTAATTTTTGGAGTTCTCAACAATACGCCCGTCTACCAGCCTGATTATACGGTCGGTCTTCTCAGCCATGTGCACGTCATGGGTTACCAATATGAAAGTCTGCTTGTGTTCATGGTTGAGTTTTCGCAGCAATTCATAGATATTATCGCTGGCCTTTGAATCAAGATTACCTGTGGGCTCGTCCCCGATAACAATACTGGGTTTATTCACCAGTGCCCGTGCAATAGCAACCCGCTGGTTCTGGCCCCCTGATAACTGGTTCGGCCTGTGGTCCATTCTGTCACCCAAGCCCACCTCTTCGAGCACCTTGCGAGCCGTCTCTCGTGCCTTGGAAGATTTTACACCACTTATCAGCAGCGGCATCATCACGTTCTCAAGAGCATTGAAATCGGGCAGAAGGTGATGGTATTGGAATATGAAACCCAATTGCTTATTCCTTGTAATTGAGCGCTGCTTTTCAGACATTTTCGTGACATCGACCCCATCCAACAGGATAGTGCCACTGGTAGGTGTATCAAGAATACCGATCTGGTTCAACAGTGTACTCTTACCTGAACCGGATGGACCGATAATTGCCAGGAACTCACCCCGTTCAATATTCAGGTCCACGCCGTCCAGGGCCTTTATTTCCACTCCGTCACCGAATATCTTGATCAGGTTCTTAATCTGGATTATATACTTTTCAGACACTATAAATCGCCTCCACAGGATCCATTTTTGACGCACGCCTGGCTGGGAACACTCCAGCTATGATATTAATGACCATAGCAAAAACACTGGCTGAGATGAAGTTCTTAAATTCTATTACTACAGGCAGGTGGTCCATCCCGAAATACATCTCGGGAGGTATGGGTATAATAATGGATGCAATTGCCGCCGATGCTACATATCCCAATACACAACCGACAACAACCCCCATCATTCCCAAGATTGCCGCTTCCAGTAAAAATATCAGCATTATACTCCGCCGGGACGTGCCCATAGCCATTAACATGCCTATCTCACCTGTCTTTTCCATAACTATCATTATCAGGACATTGGCGACACCAAAACCCGATATACCGAAAATGATAATATAAAAAACATAAACCATACCCTCCGAGGTCTCAAGAAGGGTCAGTATTTCTGCATTTTGCTCCATCCAGCTTATGGCATCATAGCCGGTTTCCCGGTCAATCCCGTTAGCCAGATCTTCGGAAGCATAAGGATCAGACAACTTTATCCCCATTCCTGTAATCACATCACCTGCTCCATAGAGATCCTGCAACCGCCCAATATTTACAAATGCCATTGTCTCATCAAGCGGCGTTCCGGTCTGGAACATGCCAGTAATGGTAAAATCAGTAGGTTGTGCCCCCGGAATCTGGGCTGTTACACTGTCACCCATTTCCACATCAAGGTTTTTAGCTAACTTGTAACCAAGGACTATGCGGCTGCCGGGATTTTCAATGGATGTAAACTCCCCGG
>QBUR01000022.1 GCA_013374385.1 Candidatus Methanocomedens sp.
TTTTTACAGTGGAAGCAACCTTACCATTCTCTATTTTAGTAACAACGCCTTCAATCTTATTTCTTGCACTTATTGCTATTTTAAACACATCCTATACTTTTTGCAATTCCTGCCACACAATTATGATTACACTGAATTACAATGAGTAACATTATAACAAACTATCTAAATCTATCTATTGAGTAGATTATCGATTAGTATCTGACCTGACTTTTAAATATTGGGGGAAAACAATATCAATCAGTTCAATCTAAGAGGTTTACAGTTCTATGCCATATACCTGCAGAAGATTATTCCTATGATGCACAGTCAGGATTGGAAGATTGGCAACTTGATAATCTTTTAAAGCCTTTCTTTCACTTCTTCATAGAACTCACACCATTCATCAAACTCGCAGCCCGAGTTCCAAGGCATCCCAGCCCGAAATTCCAGAACAAGGTCATAATACTCCTGCGGCATCCATGAGGCCTTAAAGTCGAACTGGTCAAAGTCGCCCCAATCCCCAAGAGTTGCAAGCGGCTGCATCCCGTGTTCCAGTCCGACCTCATATAACTTTGTACCGGGATATGGTACAAAGAACGAGAACAGGATGTCCATGTGCTCAAGCCGTCCTTGTTCACCATACACAGATATCATGTTGTGTATAGCCTCCATGGTGCTTTTAATTTCATATTTAGTGTCCACTCCCGGTATGCCTACCATGAAAGAAGAACGCACATCGATATCGTGTTTGATACATTTGCGGGTGCTGAGTTCTATGTGTTCTACCTTTGCTCCCTTATTCATAGCATCAAGTGCTTCCTGACTCCCGCTTTCGGCACCAATGAACACTTCGCGAACACCCGCCTTCCTGGCCAGTGCCAGCACTTCATCATCTATCCTTGCCAGTTGCTCCATCCTGCCGTTCACACTGGTTAGACGGATATTCAGATCCTTATCAATAAGCAATTGTGAGAGTTCTTTGACTCTACCCACATTAAGGAAGAAGTCACTGTCCCGTATCATGAACGTGTCGATGTTGTAGGTTTTTGACAGGTGTTCAAGTTCTGACGCCACTGTTTCGGGTACAAGCCCGGTCCAGCGCCGGTGGCAGAAGATGGGTTCTGAACAGAAATCGCAGCCTGCCGCACAACCCTGGCTGATGTAATAGTCCAGGCAGCGTTTACCGAACTTGTAATCTTTGACATGGGTCTCCACGTTTATCATGTCATAGGGAATGGGCGGGAATTCATTGAGGTCAGTGAACTCCCTGTCCGGGTTGTTGATGATTTGCCCTTCCTGCTTGTAGGATACACCAGGCACCCCTTCCATAGAGCTGTTTTCGTGAATTCGTTGAATGACATCCCTGAAAGTGAGTTCGCCCTGCCCCCTTACCACGATGTCGATAAGTGGTGATTCAAGGGTTTGCTCAGGTTGGGTGGACGGGTGGTATCCGCCCCATATTATGGGAAGGTCCGGGTATTGCTCCTTGACAGCAGCACACACGTTGAGGCCGTCCCGTATCTGATAGCAGGTCATGCTGCTGATGGCCAGGCACAGGGCGTCCTGACAGGCTCCTAGTATCTGCTGGGTGTAATCTATATCGGTTACGGCATTAATGATGCGGACGTTGAAGTCCTGCCTGACCATGCGGGCCAGGGCCAGCAGGGAGAGGGGAACGTTGATGAGTGGAACCTGGAGTGAAGTAGTTTTTTTATTATGGATGGCTACCTGATGCTTCACTGGCATTGGGTTGAAAAGGACTATTGTAGATTTTTGGGGGGGCATAGGGCTCACGACTTTATTGGAAGAGAGTTGGCGGAGATAAATAAATGTTGTGGTTTTTGGGGTGATTGCAGTATATTATTATACAACCCATCTTCG
>QBUR01000021.1 GCA_013374385.1 Candidatus Methanocomedens sp.
GTAGTATAAAAAATTCAATGTTTCTTCCTGATATAAATTATAACTTGAAAATACATATATAATTGTCGAAGAAGACATACTTCCAATAAAATCTGTCCAATTAAGGTGACACAATGAATAATAACAATATCATGGAAGTTATTCGAAAACTTCAAGGTCATCAGCAAGGTCTGACCTTGTCAGGGATACAGCAAGGTTATAGTGGGGATATATGAGGTCTGCACTGATACTGGCCGGCGGCCGCGGCAGGAGAATGGGATACAGGGAGAAAGCCCTGTTACCTGCAGGGAACAGGACCATACTTGAACAGACAATTGAAGTGTTAACCAGGGTTACAGACGAGGTCATAGTATCTGTCAGGGACGTTGTACAGCAGGAAGTTTTGAGTGGATACACTCAAGGGATGGATATTGTCCTTGACCACTATCATGATGTTGGACCACTGGCAGGCATCCTTGAAGGAATGAAGGCGGCAGAAGGGGAATACGTGTTCATATCTGGTTGCGACATGCCATACCTGGATGCTGGTGTGGTGCAACTACTGTTTGACCGTGCACGAGGGCATGACGCTGCCATACCGGTATGGGAAAATGAAAACCTTGAACCTGTGCATGCAGTATATCGTGCCCGTCCGTTAGCAATCGAGACCGAAAAAGCCATCCTGAGAGATGATACATTCGTATTAGCTCCAATTTTTAAACTAAATGATGTGGTATTCGTTGATATGGAAGATATACGGGTCATTGACCCCGGTCTGCGTACATTCATGAACATTAATACACTGGAAGATATCGAGAATATGGGAGAGGATTAACTCCACATTCGGTCACTATGACCTTCCTGTCGGTGAAAGTCCACACAAAACAGCGATGAGCCAGACAAAATCACCCAGGTACCTCCAACTTAACAGATTCATTGGGTCTGGTATACCAGGGCAGCGCAGCCAGTGCACCTATAACACCGTTGCCGTCCAGCCATATCCGGACCTGTTTCGACCTGGCCGTTTCCAGGGCATATTCTTTTGTGAGTATTCTTGTCCTGCATTCCCTGCTGTAATCTTCCAGAGGCGAAGCATCGAAATCGTCCAGTACCACCATGCCGGTTTCGCTGGAAACACTGTACTGTTCCAGGGCAGATTTGATATCTTCAAGCAGGGCTTTTTTAGAATTAATGTTGAGGCAGGCGAATTCCAGCACGGTTGAAACACAGTTCTGGGTCTTTGCCGGGGCCGGGAAGAGCTGCACCAGGGCATGTGATAGGTATTTTGCCTCATCACGGTCCAGTGCTGATGCAATGTTATGAACCATGGACCATGTGGCACCTTCTTCTTTATTGTCGGTATCGTCAATACCCACCAGCACCCGCTCATACCTGGGCACTATAATAGTACCTTTTGCGGCTCTTCCGCCGCCCGACTCGGATATTTCGAAGCGCAGCACGCCCTGGCTTTTGGCACGGCACACCGTGGCACCTACACCCCCGCCGCCCAGGCCCGCATAGGTAATAGCAACTTCGTCGCCAGATACTTCCACCGATTCTATACCGGCGGCGGCTACCGAAGCTTCAAGTTTAAGTGGTTCGGTCCCGGTCCTGGTGCGGTAGCGTATCATATTGCCCACAGATATTACATTCTCTATCAGGGGACTGCTGGCATAGTGGTGCATTGTCCAGGCCGAGCCGCCATAGCAGTTTGATTGCTCTATGATGTCGACGTGTCTGTTTTCGCGATCGCATACTGCATATATTCCGGCGTAGGTTACAGTATAAGGGTCATTGAGGTTCATCATTGTACCTTAGGATATGGGATTA
>QBUR01000020.1:0-668 GCA_013374385.1 Candidatus Methanocomedens sp.
CGAATGAGTGTTGAGGAAACATGGATATTTACGCTGAGTGATAACCATATATTATGGAAGATTAAGCGGAAATACACTCAAAATGGTACACTCGACAATATGGCGATTCCAGTGTGGAACTTTTCCGATCTTACCACCTGGAAGGGAGGTATTCTTAACACAGGCGGTATGGTGTGGTGCAAGTACCTGAAGGAGCCCGGCGATACCTACGGGGTACACACCAATGGCGTGACATTCTGGGAACCCGGTTCAGGTGATGGTTTTCGGATTGAAGCAAACTCTAAAACCGGGGGTAGCATTGCCAGTGCCTTCAGCCATGGTGAGCAGGGTGAGTTTGAATTCACACAATACCTGACTCCTTCGGAACTGGGGCAGCGTTATAACCTGAACCGTTTTGTAAACGGGAAGTCTGATGTGTTTTATCCTTTTGAGGTGAAAAAGGGAAGCACTGAGATCTCCCTGGAACTAAGCTATGTGGATTATGAAGAAGTGTACGACAGGGGCACCCTGGTTGGGATTGATGCGATTGCTGTAAGGGAACTTCTCAACACCACTGGCAGGTATGGGGTCATTGACAAAAATATTATCGGTGCCAACGGGTGGATCACTAACTGGAAATGCCTGCATGAGCCATTCTTTGCCCAGATAGGGATGGCTGTAAATGACAG
>QBUR01000020.1:678-1711 GCA_013374385.1 Candidatus Methanocomedens sp.
ACCAGGAGAGAGACCAGGCCATAGAAAAAGATGGAAGGGTGCTGGCACGCTGGCACAATGTACCTGAGGCTCAAAATAGCAACTACAACTTCGAAACAGGTTATTACGATGCTCCATGGGGATACACCATTGATGCGCAGCCAGGGCATGTAATAAATACAGTTGAACAGTTTCACCAGAATGGTGATTTGGCATGGTTGGAATCGCATAAGCTGAGCTGCGAAAAGGTATTGAACTGGCTGATAAACAGGGATTCCAATAACAATGGCATTTTTGAAATGCTCAATAACAATACGGGGGAAGAAAAGTGCAGCGACTGGATAGATGTTGTATGGGCGAGCTTTGAAAATGCCTTTGTGAATGCCCAGATGTATGAAGCGCTGAACCTTTGGGCGGACTGCGAAGGGGTGCTGGGCGACGAAGAAAAGTCGGATTATTATAGCCAGGTGGCTGCCAGATTAAAAGAGTCCTTTAATAAACCGGTAGAAGAGGGCGGATTCTGGTCTGAGGAGAAGAAGCAATATATCTACTGGCGCGATAAAGATGGCTCCCTGCATGGGGACAACCTGGTCACTCCTGTCAATTTTGCAGCCATCGCTTTTGGCATATGCGATGATTCCCAAAGGGTTAAGGCAGTCCTGGATCAGATAGAGGATAAATCCAAAGCTGAAAACCTGTTTCACTGGCCACTTTGTTTTGAATCTTTCAAACTGGAGGAGGTGCATCCTCCGGTTATGTGGCCATTCCCTAATTATGAGAATGGAGATATTTTTCCCACATGGGGCTATCTGGGAATCAGGTCTTATGCACAGTATGATAAAGATATTGCACTTAAGTATATTAAAAATATTCTCCGCCAATACAACAAAGACGGGCTCTCATCGCAACGCTTTGCCCGTAAAACCCAGGAAGGTATAGGTCACGATATTTTAGCAGGTAGCGCGACTACAATTACAGCACTATACAGAGATATATATGGCATCAGACCCATGTGGAACAGGATGGGCCTGGAACCCCATATGCTGAAGGAGTT
>QBUR01000019.1:0-1358 GCA_013374385.1 Candidatus Methanocomedens sp.
CCCTCCCCCTTATGAAATGAACACCTTTTTCCTGCGTGTGCTCGTACATCTCTTCCATCCGCCGTCCGGCCGAGCGCATATCGATATAGAATATGGTCACATCTGCATCCTTGTTCATCTTCTTGACAAGCTGTGCCTGTTTCTGGCCGTACAGGCAGCACACTTTGCTGCAGTGTTTGTTGTAATTGTTAAAGTCCCGGCTGCCCACGCACATAATGAAAGCTACTTTCTCTGGCATATTGCCATCAGATTTCATTAGACGCATACCTGTCTTGCTCTTGGCAGACAGCATATCTTCGAACTCGATAGCTGTGATCACATCCGGGTGCCAGTAGTTATATTCCTCTATCCTGGCAGGGTCAAAAGGTTTGAAACCGGTGGCCATGACCACACTTCCCACATTGATACCAATATCCTGCCCTTCATCTTCCAGGTTTATGGCATCAGTAGGGCAGGCTTTAATGCAGGCTTTACAGTCGATACATTTCTCCATATCAATGATATATGCCTGAGGAATAGCCTGGGCAAAGGGCAGATATATGGCATCCTCGCTGCATTTTGCAGCACAGCGACCGCATGAAGTACACAGTTCAATATCCACATATCTGGGTCTTTGCCTTAGCGTGATATTGTAATCTCCTACATTTCCTTCCACGCCCTCAACTTCAGTTGAAGTAAGCATGGTAATGTTCGGATGGTTATGGATAGCCACCATCTTAGGTGTTAGAATACATTGTGAGCAATCAAATGTGGGGAATGTCTTGGACAGCCCTATCATGTGGCCGCCTATAAAAGGCTCCTTTTCTGCCAGGATGACCTCATGGTCGTCCGCCAGTTCCAGGGCGGTAGTGATACCGGCAATGCCGCCCCCCACGACCAGTACCTTATCAACAAGGTCCTTTTTTATCGCATCCAACGGCTCCAGTTTACCCATTCGGTTCACAGCACCCAGCATCAACCCCCTTGCCTTGCGGGTTGCTTCTACTTCATCCGGGTGCACCCAGCTACACTGTTCCCTCACATTGGTAATCTCAAGCATCAACGGATTGAGACCGGCCTTCGCAGCCATGAACCTGAAGGTATCAAGATGCAATTTTGGTGAACATGAGCCAATAGCCACACTATCCACTTTACCGTCTAATATATCCTGTTTGATCTGGCCCTGTCCGGCACTGCTACATAAGTAGTCCTGGATATTGACCTCAGATACGCCTGGCAATGCCGCCACTTCATCAGCAATGGACTGGACATCCACCACGTCACCGATATTGCCGCCGCACCTGCACAGGTACACACCTGTTTTCTTGCTCATGTCTTCGCCTCCAGTATATTCCCGGCTTTTATGAAATTCATGTCAA
>QBUR01000019.1:1390-1730 GCA_013374385.1 Candidatus Methanocomedens sp.
CAATACAGGAATGGCATATTCATTGCCGTTTTTTTCTTTCACCTCGATCTGCCCGTAGTCCAGCTGTAAATGGCAGAATGGACATGCGTTCACAATCACATCGGCACCAGCTTCTGTGATTTTCTTGAATTTATGTTCAGCCATATCCAGGGATTTGTCAAGCAAAGCCGAGCGCACCCCGCCACCGGCACCGCAACAGGCCATCTTATCAGCATAATCTACACTTGTAGCCCCGGTTGCTTCCACAAGTTCATCAAAAAATGTGGGTTTTTCAACAGAACCAAAACCCCTCTCCTTTGAGGGTTTGATCAAATGACATCCGTAATGAACAGCTACTTTC
>QBUR01000018.1 GCA_013374385.1 Candidatus Methanocomedens sp.
TTGCTTCGCTTGGACAGACGATCAAGTGTAACGCCCGCTGGCAAAACTCTCACCACATCATCCAGCACATCCCTGTCATACCCAAAAGGACGCAATATGCTCTCGGCGGCCATGAGTGTAATATCATAATACTTTTTTTTTGTCATACACAGTATCCGGGTCGATTAATTCAGCAGCCTTTACCCTATTGTAAAAATACCTTGACCTGTGGTCGGTATGTATATACTGCACTGCTTGTCTTGGCTGCACCTCCACGCCTTCTTCATGGAGCTGGTACAGGGCCGCAGCCTGGCTGCCCTTTTGCCGGTAATCTTCCAGTTTGTATCTGGTGTGGGTGGTGAACACGAGTTCCCGGGGGTATGGGCGCACAGGGAGAGCAGCAGGTCGGGCACGAAGCGCGAGGGACCTTCCACCAGGGTTATGGTAGAGGGTTTAAAGCTTCCAAGGTCAAGGCCACAGGCGAGAGGGGATGGATTGTTCATTTCTATGGCACGCTCGAATATTGGATAATGCCATGTAGGGGATATTGGGCTAATAATGTGAGGATAGAGCGGGGTGAAAGTATTCAGGCAATTTGTACTGTGCCCTTGAGAATACTTTCACAGAGCTCTCGCTGATACTTTATTACAGCCTGCGTTCATGGGATTGCGCATGAAAAAGTAATTGAGGCGTGATAGACATACCGTATCATTGCTTACCGACCATCTGGTGTTTTCTCCCAAATATAGGGGCAAGGTGTTAGTGGGCGATGTGGGCATGGTGACTGAGGCGATTATGCGGAAGACGTGTAAAGAACTTGACATTGAGGTCATTGATATGGCAGTGAACCCTGATCACGTACATTTATTTATCAAATATCCGCCAAAATATTCCGTAAGTTATATATCAAAGATGATCAAAGGTAGAAGTAGCAGGGTGCTCAGGAAGGAGTTTCCCCATTTGAAGGAATGGTGCGGTGACCATATATGGGCTCCGAGTTGCTACAACGGCTCCGTGGGCGCTGGCTGGGACGTGGTTGAGAAATATATCCCGGCACATAATACATATGAGCATAACAGAAGGTAAATACGGAAAATCGCTATATACAGGCCCGGTACATTTGTACGGGGTATACCGTGCTGTGACAAGAAGCTGCATCATGAATTGCTATGTGCTACCCCTTCCGTTTGGGGTAATCCTACTGAGATATGCGTTAGCGGTAACGCTGGGGTGTAAAGCTCTCAGGACAATGTTGAGGGAAAGGCTGGTCGATAAAAAAGGAACTAACAGAAGTGAGATATGTAATCATTAAATACTTTCCAAATCAATTAGACTTGAAAGGAGAATCTATCGATGGAAAAATATACCCTCCCTGCAGTAATAGAAAAAGACGAAGATGGCTATTTTGCAATGTGTCCGGCTTTGCAGGGCTGTTACTCTCAGGGGGATACTTATGAAGAAGCTCTTGATAATATAAGAGATGCTATTCGCCTACACATAGAAGATATCCTCGCAAGTGGAGAGGCAATTGAAAAGATCAACTCTTTCAGCCTTGTTGCCCTTGAAGTGACAGCATGAGCGAAAAGCTGCCAAGGGTAACTGCAAATGAAATGATCAAAATAGTTGAAAAATTGGGATTTCGTTTCTCAAGGCAGTCAGGGAGTCATAAAATATATAAAAATAAAA
>QBUR01000017.1 GCA_013374385.1 Candidatus Methanocomedens sp.
CGTAAAATTTTAAAGGGGAGGGAAGATGAAACTGGAGAAGAAGTTCGGCACTCAATGTGTCCATGCCGGAGAAGCGCCGGACCCAACATATGGAGCGCATACAATACCGATATTCCAAACTTCCACGTTTGTATTTGATAATGCCCAACAGGGCGCTGCACGATTTAATGGTGAAGAAGAAGGATACATATATGCCCGTGTTGGACCAAACACGCCTACACATGCGGCTTTTGTAAAAAAGATCGCTGCACTTGAAGGTGGCGAAACGGGCCAGACCTTCTCATCCGGAATGGCTGCGATAACTGCTGTAGTGCTTTCCCATCTGGAACAGGGAGACCATCTTTTATCGACCAATGTGGTCTATGGTGGTACGTATGGATTATTTTCCTCAATTCTCACTAAGTTCGGTATAGAGGTCAGTTTTGTTGACACATCAGATCACGAGAATGTGAAGAAGAACATTAGAAACAATACCAAGCTCATCTTTTTAGAAACACCAGCCAATCCCACCATGATAGTTAGTGATATTGAAGAGATATGTAAGATTGGCCACGATATAGGTGCTCTTTGTGTCGTTGACAATACATTTGCAACTCCTTGTTTCCAAAGACCTCTGCAATTGGGCGCAGACGTTGTTGTACATAGTTGTACGAAATATATTGGTGGTCATGCAGACCTGTTAGGTGGTGTTGTTGTTGGAACAAAGGATTTTATTAAAAGCATGACATCTGTGGTTAATTCTACGGGGGGAACGATGGGTCCGCTTGAAGCCTGGTTATGTATCAGGGGATTGAAGACGCTGCATCTTAGAATGGAAAGACACGCCAGTAATGGTATGAAAGTGGCCGAATTCCTGGAAGCACATCCAAAGATAGGGTGGGTCAGGTATCCGGGATTGCCATCTCATCCACAATATGATCTCGCAAAAAAGCAGATGAGTGGTTATAGCGGTATGATATCTTTTGGAATAAAGGGGGGCATAGAAGAGGGACAGAAAGTTATGAACAGCCTTGAATTGTGTTCACTGGCAGTCAGTCTGGGTTCAGTTGATACCCTGATACAGCATCCTGCGTCCATGACCCATGCGAATGTTCCTGCTGATGTACGAACTGAGACGGGAATAACTGATGATTTGGTGAGAATTTCAGTTGGTGTGGAAGATGTTGAAGATATTATTGCAGATCTGGAACAGGCTTTAGGGCAATTGTGAATAACGATAGCTGATGCTGATATATTGTGGGCAACATCTGGGGGAGGGTCCTTATAGACGCCCCCCTGGACCCCGGTTTTTCGCTGACAGGGGTCATGCTATGGCTGGCCATCGTGTTGTTTTTCCCGGTTATTGCGAGTTTTTACACGCCCCGGAAAGCGTCCCGGTTGACGGTGAACGAGGTGCTGGCATATGAATGACTGAAGTGGTACGGTGAGATGATGGATGGTGATGGTGATGGTGGCGGTCCTGGTAATCCTGGTAATCTGCATCGGGTTTCTCATACATCTGTGGCAGCAGGCAGGATTTACGCTGGATTTGCATAATCCACATGGTTGAGCTAACAGAGAAAATGAGTGAGACATTAGTGAGTATGTTTGGAGCAGTTATCTGTCTGCTCCATGATCTTTTTTGATATGGATTAGGGTTCTGCTTTTAA
>QBUR01000016.1 GCA_013374385.1 Candidatus Methanocomedens sp.
TTTTTCCATCCCGGTCTTCGATATTAAGAGAGAATTATTATTATATTAAAGCTGTAATATAGATGGTTCAAATATCTTATATATTATTCGATGATTTAACATAAATTTTCATTAAGATGATTGACAATAGAAAAGGATATGATGATAAATGAAAGGTAAGGTTGTATTGGCTTATTCAGGCGGTCTGGACACATCGGTATGCATACCAATTCTTAAGGAGAATTATGATTTTGAAACAGTCATTACCGTTGTTGTTGATGTGGGACAGCCAGAGGAAGAGATTGTAAAGGCAGAAGAGAAGGCAGAGTTGATAGGTGATAAGAATTATACCATCGATGCAAAAGCAGAATTCGTGCAGGATTACCTTTTTCCATTGATAAAGGCCAATGGGAATTATGAAGGATATGTGCTGGGTACTGCCATTGCAAGGCCCCTGATTGCCAAAAAGGTGCTTGAAATCGCGATAAATGAAGGTGCTGTGGCACTGGCTCACGGCTGTACCGGTAAGGGCAATGACCAGTTGAGGTTTGAAGCTGTGTTCAGGTCATCTGACCTGGAAGTCCTTGCACCTATGAGGGATATGAACCTTACCCGTGAGTGGGAGATAGAATATGCCAGGGAACACGGAATCCCTGTTACTGTCACTAAGGAGAAGCCCTGGAGTATTGATGAGAATATCTGGAGCCGCAGTATCGAAGGAGGACAGCTGGAAGACCCGGGTTTCATACCGCCTGAAGAGATTTTTGAATGGACCCAATCACCTGAGAATGGACCTGAATCAGAGATTATCGAGATTGGGTTTGAAGGTGGTGTCCCGGTATCCCTGAACGGTACCCGTATGGACGGCGTATCTTTGATTACCGAACTTAACCGCAGAGGTGGTATCCATGGTGTTGGCAGGACTGATATGATTGAGGACAGGGTGCTGGGCCTTAAGGCGAGGGAGAACTACGAGCACCCGGCAGCTACTATACTGCTGACGGCCCACAGAGACCTGGAGCGGCTGGTGCTGACAAGGGCAGAATTGAGTTTCAAGTCAAATGTGGATGATAAGTGGTCTGAGTTGGCGTATATGGGATTATTGGATGAGCCTTTGTTCAATGATTTGAACGCTTTTATTGATGCCACACAGGTGCGTGTGAAGGGTACTGTGAAGCTGCGGTTGTATAAGGGCAGTGTCATGGTAGTTGCAAGGAGTTCGCCCTTTGGCCTGTATTCTGAAGATCTGGTGTCTTTTGATGAGTCTTCTATTGACCAGCAGGATGCGGAAGGTGTGGCCAAGTACCACGGGTTCCAGGGCAGGCTTTACCAGAAGGTAACTAAAAAATAATCAATGATATTGATGTGGCTATCGCATTGATTTGCGATAGTCTTATCTTGCATTGATAATATTATTGCGCTTGTAATTTTTTGCTTAAACAGATGTGGGCCTGTGGTCTAGCTGGTTATGACGTCGCCTTCACACGGCGGAGGTCCGGAGTTCGAA
>QBUR01000015.1 GCA_013374385.1 Candidatus Methanocomedens sp.
AGATCATTGACACTTCTAACGATGGAAACCAACCACTGATACACAAGAAGATTCACCTGGTGGCCAATGGGGAGGTATACAACTACCAGCAGTTGATGGATGAGTACAGGGACTCATATGAGTTCCAGTCGGAAAGTGACTGCGAAGTGATTATCCCCATGTTTCTGGAGCTGGGTATGGAGGAGACTGCCCGCCGCCTGGATGCCGAATTTGTCTGCGTCCTTTATGATGCCGACGTGGACAAGTACTATGCCGCCAGGGACCCCATCGGAATCCGCCCCATGTTCTACGGATACGCTTCCGATGGAAAGATTATGTTTGCCAGTGAGATGAAAGCACTTAATGAGCTTTGTGCTGTGGTAAAGCCCTTTCCTCCCGGACACATATACGATGGAGAAAAATTTATTTGCTACAGGGATATTGCCAAGGTGGACGAATTTGTGGACCACGAAATAGAAGAGGTGTATGAGCATATCAATGATCTGCTTACCAAGGGAATAGAAAAGCGACTGCATGCTGATGTACCTGTAGGATTTTTGCTTAGCGGCGGACTCGATTCCAGTGTGGTGTGTGCCATTGGTGCAAGAATGATGGACAAACCCATCCGCACCTTTGCAGTGGGCATTGACAAGGACCCCATCGATACCAAATATGCGCGCATTGTTGCAGACTACCTGGGTGCTGACCATACTGAAGTACTCTTTACAAAGCAGGATATCTTTGATACACTGAGCACCCTGATCTACAACATTGAGTCTTACGATATCACCACCATCAGGGCCTCCATGGGCATGTTCCTGTTGAGCAAGTATATTTCGGAGAACACCGATATAAAGGTGCTGATGACGGGTGAGATTAGTGATGAAATCTTTGGCTACAAGTACACCGATTTTGCCCCGTCACCCGCTGCATTCCAAAAGGAAGCCGAAAAAAGGCTGACGGAAATCTATATGTATGATGTACTGCGTGCCGACCGCAGTATCTCATCCAACGGTCTTGAGGCAAGGGTTCCCTTTGGCGACCTTGATTTTGTGAAGTACGTGATGAGTATCCCACCAGAAAAGAAAATGAATTTCACGGGTGTAGGGAAATACATCCTGCGCATGGCTTTCGAGGGAGACTACCTACCCCATGACATTCTCTATCGTGAGAAAGCAGCCTTCTCCGACGCGGTTGGACACAGCGTGGTTGACAACCTGAAAGCCTATGCCGAAGAAATGTACAGTGAAGATGAATTAATGGATGCCAAGTTGAAATATACCCATGCCACACCCATCTCTAAAGAATCACTGATGTACAGGGATATCTTTGAATCTCACTTCCCCGGACGTTCAAAGACCGTAGCCGATTTCTGGATGCCAAACAAAGAATGGGAAAACTGCGACGTAAATGATCCCAGCGCCCGGGCACTTCCCAACTACGG
>QBUR01000014.1 GCA_013374385.1 Candidatus Methanocomedens sp.
AAGCAAAGAAAAGGGACATTCCAACACGTTGCGTGACAAAACTGAACCTTGCCAAGGCACTGCCCCTGGATGTAGTCGAAGAACTTGCAAAGAAATAACAAAATAAATATTATGAAAATACAGCCTTACGCACAGACTCCGCAGTAGCTTCCACTTCAATAGGGCTTTCACATATACTCAATACCTCTTCAGGGTCCTTGAGCAGATGTCCGGTGGTAACGCAAACCACAGTCTCGCCAGGTTCGATGATACCCATACCAAACAGTTTCCTGAAACCTGCCACCGAGGATGCACTTGCTGGTTCCACGCCAATACCCTCAATCCGGGCCAGGTCCTTCTGGGCCGCTATAATTTCCTCATCAGACACCGACTCTGCCAGTCCGCCTGATTGGTATATGGCCCTCAATGCTTTTATTGCATTGACCGGGTCGCCAATCCTGATGGCAGTGGCCACGGTCTCAGGATTGGAAACGGGCACGATATCATTCAATCTCTGCTTGAACGCGTTCACAACCGGACAAGCCCCTTCAGCCTGTATACCTGTCATCTTTGGTATCTTATCTGTCAGGCCCAGTTCATAGAATTCCTTGAATCCCTTGTAGATGGCTGTGATATTCCCGGCATTGCCTACCGGCAAAACTACTCTGTCAGGCACTTCCCAGCCCAGCTGGTCCACTATCTCAAAAGCAATGGTCTTTTGCCCCTCAAGACGGTATGGATTTATCGAGTTGAGCAAATAGAACCCTTCGTTGTCACACAGGTCTCTTACAAGTTTCAGGGCATCATCGAAGTTACCTTTAATGCTCAGCACCTTGGCACCGTGCATTATTGCCTGGGCCACCTTGCCCATTGCTACCTTACCAGCTGGCAGCAATACCACTACAGGAATGCCTGCCTTGGCACCGTATATTGCCAATGAGGCCGAGGTATTACCAGTAGACGCACATGCCACTGTTTTCATTCCCAACTCCAGAGCCTTGGACACACCCACGGTCATGCCGCGGTCCTTGAAACTGCCTGTAGGATTTAATCCTTCATGTTTCACATAAAATGTTCCGGTTCCAAAAGATTCGCCCAGGCGTTCACACTTGTACAGTGGTGTACCGCCCTCATTGGTGGTCACTGGCTCTCGCTCAACAGGCAGGAGTGCTTTGTATTTCCATAATGACAGAGGTATGCCTTCAAAGTCTTTCCTACTGATCGACTGGCCGGACCAGTCATAGATTATCTCAAGCAGACCACTGCATTTTGGACAGGTATATAAAATCTCTTCAGGGGTGTATTTGGCGTCGCACTGGATACAGTTCTGGGTGTACATCTGGGCTCTCCGGTTTGGTGAATATTATGATTGGTTGTTTGTATGTTTAGGCACTGTTCCAAAAATCAGTTATTTTGTTGACACCGACTTTAGGTAAAATCT
>QBUR01000175.1 GCA_013374385.1 Candidatus Methanocomedens sp.
ATAATAGTTATTTAAAGCCTTTACCCATCCTTTAAACATAGTAGCGGGGTGGGGTAGTCAGGAAATCCCGACGGGCTCATAACCCGTAGATCCATGGTTCGAATCCATGCCCCGCTATCATTTTCATTTATAATGGATTCCGTAGTTAGTATTAGTCTTCTATTTATTTTGTAGAAAAATTTTTAAACCCCTTCAAACCTATTAATATCTGGAGTTTACATAGAATTGATTGATCTTACAACATTGATTGAATTAATCGTAGTCATAATCCTGGTAAGTCTTTCGGCCTTTTTTTCATCATCCGAAACCGCTTTTATCGGAGTCAACCGTATAAAGATGCTTCATCTTGCAGAGACAGGTGACCGCCGGGCCAGGATTATTCATGACGAACTTCAGCATCCTGAGAAGTTTATCACCACTATACTTGTTGGTAATAATGTCGTAAATGTGGCAGCATCGGTGCTTGTCACAGTAATTGTGTTAAGATATTTCGGCAATGCCGGCATTGCCATCGCTACCGGTGTAATGACCGTGGTCATCCTGGTATTTGGCGAGATTGTCCCTAAAACCTTTGCCACCCGGCACGCTGATACCTATGCCCTCAGGATCGCCGGGTTCCTGGAGCTTCTGAGCAAACTGCTATATCCACTGGTTTTGGTCTTTACAGAGATAACCAATGTTGTGCTGCACGTATTAGGAGTTAAAGAAAAGATAAAGAATCCATTTATCACAGAAGACCATATCAAGTTCATTCTGAAAGTAGGAGTAGAAGAAGGCGTAATCAAACACCATGATAGGCAGTATATGCAGAATGTACTGGATTTCAGTGATGAAAAAGCCAAGACAGCTATGACCTATAAAAGCCACATGGTCACGGTTGAAAATTCCGAGACTCTCATTGAAGCACTTGAAAAAATAAATGAATCCGGTCATTCAAGGCTGCCTGTGTGGGAAGGTCATTTCGACAATGTAATTGGTATGATATTTGCCAAAGACCTGCTCAAATACCGTGATGAGGAACTTGAAACCAAGACCATTAAAGAGATACTGCGACCAATACTGATGGTAAAAAAGGACCGCAAGATAGCCTCGATATTCAGGGAACTGCAATCAAAGAAGATCCAGATCGCAGTTGTGGTGGATGAAGCTCAAAAAGTAGTTGGACTGCTGTCTATTGAAGATATCCTTGAAGAGATAGTTGGCGAGATACTTGATGAATATGACATCGAGGAGATGAGTAACGGTATCCTTCCCAAACCCCAGAATAAATAGCATTGACCGTTAACAGTTCAATATGATGTGAACAAATAACTATTTAGGCAGCCTCTTCCATGTGGATTCAGGAGCCAGATATCGTGTGGCGGTTTGTGGATGCAGATTTAATAGACGGGGCATACAGCGCTGCCCTATTCCATTCCATCGGGCGCCATGTGGGTTCGGGGAATAGCGATGAAACCATACTTTTTTGGAGAGTCAAACGTCCCACTCTTTATTTGGGTTACCACCAGTTTGTGGAAGACGAGGTCCATGAAGCCTATTGCCAGGAGCACAATATTGACATTGTGCGCAGGATACTGGGGGGCGGATGCGGATACTGTGACCTGGACCAGGTGCTGTTCTCAGTCATAGGTACACAGGACGGGCTAATGCCGGGCAATGTCCAGGCTGCATACAATAAGGTGCTATCAGGCATGCTACTGGCACTTGTTGCTCTTGGATTGGAAGGTGAGTTGGACCCGGCCCGAAACGGCGTGTTCGTACAGGGACGCAAGATATCCGGCAATGCCCAGGGGCGGTTTGACGGTGCTGTAATGGTCAATGGTAGTTTTTTGCTCTATTTTGATTTCGATACCATGGACCATGTGCTAAAGCACCCTACTATGAACCTGCGGCCCAATGTGAAGACTGCCAGGGATGGCATGGTCACCCTGTCCGACCTGATTGAACTACCGTCAATTGCAGCAATAAAACAGGCACTGTGCATGGGTTTTGAGGAGGCGCTGGACATTGGGACCTATGGGGGCACTATATCGGATGAGGAAGAGAAGCTGGCTGTTGATTTGACACGGCAGTATGCATCAGTTGAATGGACATACCGTATGGACCATAAGAGGGCAAAACGAAAAAAAAGTATAGTGAACATAAGCCAATCATAACTATAATGAAGAATAGAGAATGGAGAGGGCAGTATGGTACTGGAAGATTATCGAAAAGGCATCCATAAGTCAAAGGGCGGAGTTATCCGCTCTTTTTTGAAAGTGGATGGAGGAAACATTACAGACATCACATTTTCAGGAGATTTTTTCATGTACCCTGAAGATGCGATTGATAGTATCGAGAAAGGATTGAAAGGCACGGCTGCTAACAATGATGCAATCCTGTTGGCAGTGGAACAGGTGTATGAATCAGAGCATATCCAGTCACCGGGCACCACTCCAGAGGATTTCACTCTGTCCATAATGCAGGCAGTAGGAGGCGATTAGATGGAACAGTGGAGATTTATTGATTTTGGCAAGGTGGATATCAGGTATATGATGGCCATCAACGAGTCCATACACCGCAGTGATGAAGGTAATACCCTGTTCTTCTGGGCACCTACCAAATCTATCATCCTTGGTTATTTCCAGAAAGCTGCAGTGGAACTTGACCTTGAAAAATGTAAGGATTATACCCTTGTCAGGCGCACCAGCGGCGGCGGTATTGCATTTTCAGATGACCTTGACAGGCAGATAAACTACGGTGTAGTAGGGACCATAGATGACGACAAGTTCCCACTGGATATTGTGGAATCATATCAGCAGATATGCGGTATGCTCATTGATACTTTGAAAGAGTACGGACTGAATGCAGGTTTTCGTCCTATCAACGATGTGACAGTGGATAATAAAAAGATATCGGGCAATGCCATGACCCGGCGGGACAACAAAACCCTACAGCACGGCACCCTGTTGCTTGACTTCGATATCAAGGAAATGCTGCGCATTTCCAACATTCCTAAGGAGAAGTACATGGATAAACAGATACAGTCCATTGAACAGGGTATGACGTGGATGGACCGGGAACTGGGTTATCAATTGGATTTGGAAGAGGTCAAGGGGAAGATTCGCAAGAACTTTGAGAGACGGTTTGGCGTTGAATTGATCGAGTCGGCCCTTTCAGGAAAGGAAGAAGCTATGGTCAAGGAACTGCTGCCTAAATACTATTCTGACGAATGGACATACAAACGATAAGGAGGAATTGGAGGTTAGAGAGTTCGACCTGGAACAGATAGTGCCTCAACAATTGCGTGACCGAATGGAGGGTGCAAGGACCCGCACCATCGCACGGTCTGGCAAACAGTTGAACTTCTATATCACATCCAACCTTTTCCCCTCCATTTCCATCACTGGCAGCCAATGCAGTCTCAATTGTAAACACTGCGGCGGAAAGCTGCTGGAACGGCTCATACCCTGTATGACGCCGGACGACCTGGTGTCTACTGCACTGGCGGCAGAGGCGCAGGGGGCGAAAGGTATACTCGTAACCGGGGGTTGTGATTCAATTGGCAAGGTACATGTTCCTGCCATGGCCGCTGCCATTGCGACCATCAAAGAACGTACCGGTCTGATCGTGATTGCACATACAGGTTTCATAACGCCAGACGAGGCCGGATTGTTGCGGGATTCCGGGCTGGACGGCGTGGGTTTTGATGTGGTGGGTGATATGGCCACTGCTCGTGAAGTGTACGGTCTTGACCTGTCAGAGCAGGATTACATTTCAAGCCTGGATGCCCTCTCGGATGCAGGTATCATGCTATTCCCCCACGTTTGCGTGGGGCTGAATGCGGGCCGGGCAGGAGGTGAACTCCGTGCCCTTGAGATGATAATGGGGCACAAGGTGAGTACTGTGGTGATAACAGGCCTGATGCCGGTTGAAGGTACTCCCTTTTCGGGCGCTAAACCTGACCCCCTGGACTTTTCCAGGGTGATAACAGCAGCAGTGGAACTGTTCCCCGATACGCCTATTACTCTTGGCTGCGCCCGCTCATCAGGCCGGGACCGGGAACTCATTGACTACCTGGCCATCGAGAGCGGAGTTGAGAATATTGCTATCCCTACCAGATATGCTGTGGAATATGCAAAGCGCAATGGTTATTCAACTGGTTATTACGGCACCTGCTGCGGTCTGCCGCCCAGTGACGACACCAGGATTGATACGCCTTTATACGATACCAGAGCGGCTGCGCCATTGTGTGGTGCCGATAGCGCATCGGCCTTGCACGGAGGCGGGATATGAGCCGAGTCAGGGCATCATTGGGTACGCTCGCGGTATTGGGCATGGAACTAATGCTCATGGACGCGCCTCCCACCACAGCATACCTGCAAATATACACTGAGCAGCGCTGCCGGGCCAATTGCCTATTCTGTTCCCAGGCGAAGGATTCGGAAGGTGAATTGAAGCAAATCGCCAGGGGCCAGTACATGCCAGCAGACCTGGAAGAAGTCGTGAGGCGGTTGGGAATCGCTTTTGAGAAAGGTTACCTCCACAGGGCCTGTATCCAGACGGCGATGTATCCTGGCATGTGGGAGGACACCGTGTACCTGATAGGGCGCATCAGGGATACATGCAGCATTCCAATATCACTATCTGTATTCCCCCTTGATGATATGAAATATCAAACGTTGGCAAGACTGGGCGTGGACCAACTGGTAATACCGCTGGACGCTTCGACCCCCGATTTATTCCACAGGATCAAAGGTAAGGGAGCAGGAGGTCCTTTTACCTGGGAGAGCCATATGGACGGACTTAAACGGGCAGTAGCTGTATTTCCGCATGTGGGCACTCATATCATTGTTGGCATGGGCGAGACCGACAAGGAAATGGTAGAACTGGTGGGCAGGCTGCATGGTATGGGTATTAATGCTGCGCTATTTGCATATACTAAGCTTCCTGGAACTAGAGCAGTGGATGTGGTGAACACAAAGCCCGACATCAGACATTACCGCAGGGTGCAGATTGCTTCATACCTGTTACGACATAATCTGGTGCGGCTGGATGACATGGAGTTCGAGGGTGGGGACCTTACTCATTTCGGACTGGATGAACACGACCTGGAAGCAGTACTAGAAAAGGGCGAGGCTTTCATGACTACGGGATGTGCCAACTGCAACCGGCCCTATGCCACCGAGACCCACGACCTTGTGTACAATTATCCTGTAGCTCCGAATGGCGGTGAGATAAACAGGATAAAACAGCAGATAGAGAATGAGATGGAGATGGAGATGTAGATGTAGGTAGAGATGAAGGTGGAGATTGAGATTGAGGTGATTGTGGAACATGGACTTTGATATACGTAATGTGCATCAGCGCATAATGGATATGCAGGACATAAGCCCTGATCTTAAAATGGCTATGAAATCCGCTTTTGATGTACGCTTACATAATTTCTCAAACAGGGTGCAATTCTTCACCCGCCCCTTCACACCTGTGTCGGTCACAGGCACACACTGCGCCCTCAACTGCAAGCATTGTTCTACTCACTATCTGGAGCACATGGTGGATGCCGCATCCAACGACCTGCATCACATCGCAGGTGACCTTGCCAGGGGGGGCGAAAACGGTATACTGCTCTCGGGAGGCAGCAGGCACGACGGGTCAGTACCTACCTATGAACATGTGGATACCATCAGGTCATTAAAGTCGGTCTTTGGCCTGAAGATAAGCGCACATACGGGGTTGGTTGATAGAGAACAGGCATCCCGTCTTCGGGATTATGGGCTTGACATGGCCCTTGTGGATGTGATTGGTAGTGAAAGTACCATTCAGGATGTATACGGGCTGGACAGGACGCCCGAGGATTATGACAGCACCCTTGCAAATCTCGCTGCAAAGGGCATAGCACTGGCACCCCATATTATAGTGGGACTACATGGCGGCGAACTGGACGGCGAGTTCCGTGCACTTCAGATGGTACGGCAGTACAACCCTGAAGTGGTGGTTATCGTGGTATTCATACCTACAGATGGTACTGATTATGGAACTGCCCGAAAACCTGACATTAATGACGTTGTTGAAGTGATGACTGCTGCCAGGGAGATGTTCCCGTCCACGCCTTTGTCGCTCAGTTGTGTACGCCCGGGCGGCAAGTATCGTTCAATACTTGACGAATGTGCCCTGCTCTGCGGGGTGGACCGGATTGCAGTACCCGGCAGGCACTGTTACCGCACAGCAGAAGAAATGGGCCTTGACATCATGGAAGTGGATAAGATGTGCTGTTCATACGGAGGCGTTTAAATGGCGCAGCCATTCCTGGAACCGGTGGCACAGTGCATGGGAGTTACAATCTTTGCACCAACGGCTGGTAAATTTTCGTTCATGAAGAGCCCTTTTGCCGCCCACACCACCTTAAGTGCCGTGGACATCTATCCAGGCGGGGGTTTCGGGGATATGGCGCCATCGCCAGTGGACGGTACAGTGATAGATATCAGGGAATATCTGACCCCCACACCGTTTAAGTCCCGTGACTTTAAGGAATATATCACAGCCATAAGGCAGGGGGACAGCGTGGTCAAAATATTACATATGAAACCAGCTGTGAAGGTAGGGGATACCATATCTGCTGGTGACCCGCTGGGTATCCTGGTACATAATGGCTATTTCTATTTCTGGAATGAACCGCCCTTGCATGTGGAGGTCAGACAGCAAGGAGATTATATCCGTGCCAGTAACTACAATCCGCTCAAATTATGCTTCGAATTTTCCAGTACCGATACTTCACTGGAATCCAATATCCAATGCAAAGTAGTATTTTCAGATGAGAGATTTGCCTTGCTCACGGGTGGATACGATGGGCAGACGGTAAAGGGCTACAGGCTCGGAGGCTGTCTGCTGGACGGTCTGGTACCGATGGCGCAGATGGATGATATTGATTATTTCGGGCTTATCGGACTGCACCCGCCTTGTGAGGTTATGAGGGTGGAGGGTAACCGGTATATGGTCTCAACTGGCAAGGTACGGGCCGAAATACTGGCGGGCGGGCATGTGGACTGCCGGGCACTTGCATTCTCACTGTCCTATTCGGTTCCTACCATCAAAGTGATACCAAAACAGTACGGCCAGAAACTTTTTAATGTGGGAGATGATGTGATAATCGGATTATCTTTATGCAAGGATTGAAGAGGTGAAATTGCAAAATGCAGGTAGAAGAATTTGAGTTTCCTGAAGATAGACTGTATATAAAGAACCATGTATGGTTGCTGGAAGGCGAACCCCATACCGTTGGAATAACCCAGCTGGGCCAGAGCCTGTCCAAAGAGATAGTCCATATTGACCTGCCAGATGAGGGCGAGATCGTGCGTGCCCATGACTTGCTAATAGCTTATGAGACCATTAAGGCTGTGAGCCAGATGTCCCTACCATTTGATTGTGTGGTGGAAGAGGTAAATGATGTGCTTTGGGATAATCCCAACAAGATAAATGACGACCCTTACAAGGTTTGGATGGTCAAGGTTAGGGGAGAAATAGACCGCAACGACCTGATGGATGTTGAAGCGGCCTGCAATTACTATGGCGAATTGATAAAGAAAGAACGGGAGAGATATGCAGGCTATTGAAACGGATATGATGTGAGTGGCAAAACAGATATACAAATATGCCTGAAAAGTTATATGATAAAATATATCACAAAGATTGAAATACAAGAGATTCCAGTTAAAATCTAAATTAAGTATAATTAATTTTGGAGTGGATTAAAATGGTCGAAATTGAAGGATATGAAATGCCTGATGAACTGTACTATACCAAGGACCACACCTGGGCCCGGGTAGAGGACGACGGTACTGTGACCATGGGTATAGATGCATTTGGCGGCACTGCAGTGGGTGAGATTGAATTTATCGACCTACCTCTGGAAGATGATGAGTTTAAGGCAGAGGAAGCCTTCGGTTCGATGGAGTCAGCTAAATGGGTAGGCGGGCTGATCATGCTCACATCAGGCAAAATAATCGAAGTCAACTCTGAAATTGAAGACAATCTGGAATTGCTGGTAGATGACCCGTATGGTGAAGGTTGGATGGTAAAGGTGGAACCTTCAAACCTTGAAGCCGATCTGGCTGGATTGTACCATGGCGATGGTTTGGTAGAATGGTTTACCAAGGATCTGGAAGAGAGAGGTTGAAATATCTAATTTAATGTCAGGATTTATAACAACATTTACGTAATTTCCCGACAAAACTGCATTGATGCAACCACAACCTGCCAGTCTTGATGAAAAGACCAACCGATATAGGGTCATGTTAGAAGGTGCTCTGGAAGATATTGAGATATCGATTGGTGAAAAGTCCTATCTAGCTGGTGTGGCTGATGATTATCTCAACATGGCGCGGTCATATTTCAATGACGGCGTACATTTTGTGGAAAAAGAAGACCTGGTAAATGCCCTTGTATGCTTCAGTTATGGTCATGCCTGGCTGGATGCAGGGGTGAGATTGGGAGTATTTACGGTAAGTGAAGACAAATTATTTGCCATATGATATTATGGCAAAAAGTGATTGTAAACAGTTAATTTGATAAGTATAAAATAAATGTGAGGATAGATGTTGGATGTTGAATAATTACAGAGTAACTCTTGAAGCGGCCTGGTTGGTAAAAGATATTAATACTGTTGATGATGCCATGGGTGTGGCTGTAGCTGAAGCAGGAAAACGATTGAATCCTGATCTGGAATATGTGGAGATAGATGTTGGGAGCACACAATGTCCGGCTTGCAGGGAACCTTTTGACAGTGTGTTTATGGCTGCCAATACTGCACTGGTGGGTCTGGCACTGGAAATGAAGGTGTTTGATGCTGAGAATGAAGAGCATGCTGCAAGAATCGCGAAGTCGGTCATCGGAAAAGCCTTGAAGAATATTCCTCTCAATGTGGTGGAGGTCATTGAACTGGAACATATAGAAGAATAATACTGATTTCGGGGTATTTTACTTGGATAAAACAATTTCGATAGTGGGTCATACTGCACTGGACCACCTGTTTGATGTAACAAATTTCCCGCAACCTAATTCTTCGGCCCCAATAAACGATTACCATATCTACTACGGGGGCGGTGCTGCTAATATCGCAGCCGGAATAGCCCATCTGGGCGGCAGGAGCCAATTGATTTCCCCGGTAGGCGGCGATTTAAAAGGTTCGGAGTACTGCCAGCACATGGAAAGCCTGGGTGTGGATACTGGCCTAATGTACAAAATGGAGGGTGAGAAGACAGCATCTGCTTTTATATATACTGATGGGGACCATAACCAGATAACTTATTTTTACTGGGGCGCGTCAAAGCATTTTCCTGAACTGGAACCCCCTCACCTTGATTTTGTCCATCTGGCCACGGCTGACCCTGTGTTTAACAGCCGGACAGCAAAGCGTGCGGATTTTGTTTCATTTGACCCCGGACAGGACCTGGTGGTATATTCAAAGGAATGCCTTGAGACCATACTGTCACATACTGATATTCTGTTCACCAACCGTCATGAGATCGAGAGGCTGGTCCGGATGACAGGCTGCAGCCGGGAAGAACTGGAAGAGGAAATAGGGGTAGTGGTGGTCACACTGGATAAGGATGGCAGTGAAATATACAGGGATGGTGAGCGGATATTCATTCCTGCCATTCAGGTTGAGGCATCAGACCCAACAGGTGCCGGCGATGCTCATCGTGCAGGTTTTTTGCTGGCATATACCAGAGGGTATCCGCTGGAAGTATGCGGCCGGGTAGGGTCTACGACTGCATCCTTTGTGGTTGAGAAAGTGGGATGCCAGACAAACCTTCCCACCTGGGAACAGGTACAGCAAAGGTTTAATAAATATTACAAGGATTTTGAGCTATGAACCATAAAGGGGAATCCGGGACATTATCTATACTGGCCATACTTTTACTGGTTTGTATCATTGTTACAGCAACGGTTTTTGTGATGTTCTCCGGGCAACAGGATGCAGATGATGGGTTAAACTTGAAGGTGGATGGTCAACAAGCTGTGGAAATTGTGGCACAGGACCCTGCTGCACAACAATATTTATCTGAAAATTTCAATAGACCTGAATGGCGGGTAGTGAAAACCACATTGGTACATGACTCGTTGTATGCTTTGAATGGCAGCATAATACAGGAAGATAAACCTTACTGGAAGGTAGAGATGTTGGAGCGGACCTGTTCTTGCGGTAATATAAATTACCTGTTTGTGGTTGAAGGGCATGTTTCCACTGACACAGGGGAACTTATGAACCTGACCACCGGCCAGGTGATGGAGAGCCAGTATGACAAACAGACCTGTGCATCAACAGTATGCCATTAGCAGTTTGGCTATTATCAGTACATTATTGTTCCTGATTTTATTCATAGCTCCTTCAGCCGGGCAGCCCGATATAATCGAGATCGAGTATTTCTATGAGGTTGGCTGCTCCAAATGTGTCTGGACTTTTCCGGTTCTGAACGACGTTGCCGGTCAATATGCTAATGTGACAGTATATGAATATGAGATTTTAACAGAACATGACGGTGTTGCAGGCTATGACCGCATGAAGGTGTACGGGGTGTACACTGTGCCGGCTATTGTTATAAACCGCCAGATGCTCATCACGTACTCTGATTACGATGGCAATACAAGTCTGCTGAAAGCATTGTTGGTGGACGGTATTGAGAATGCGCCTCCCTTGATGGATAATGGCTCATCACAGCCTGTTGACGGATATGAAAAGCTGCCTGAACTATCCTTGATGGTGGTGTTAATTGCGGGCCTGCTTGCGGGCTTTAATCCGTGCTTACTTGCAGTGATGGCGTTTATGGCATCTATCACTTTATCTTCAAAGGGAAATCGACGTGACCTGGTGACGATAGTTGTGGGGTTCTGTGTAGGGATATTTGCGGTTTACATGGTAGTTGGTATGGGGCTGCTTAGCATTGTGAAACAGCATCCTGAGATACAGGAAAGTATCACGTTGTTTTTGTTAATAATTATCGGACTATTGGGGTTGTGGCATTTTTATGATGCATATTACATGAAGGTACACGATAGGTCATCATTAAAGACGCCCCGCTCATTTACGAATTTAGCCGGGGGGATTGGCGGTAAGAATACGTTGTTAATATCTATCCTCGCAGGTGGGCTATTCTCATTGATAAAAGCACCCTGTGTTGGAGCGGTATATTTTGCCATACTGGATATGTTGATAAGCAGGGGGGAAATTGCCGGGGGCGCGGCGTATCTGGCAGTGTATAACCTGGGTGTGGTACTGCCGGTGCTGGCACTTGGTATATCGCTGGCGTTCGGGCTAAGTCCTGAACTGGTTGATGAGTTGAGGGAGAGGAGACGTATCGAGATTCGGTTGGTGACCGGGGCAGTGCTGTTGCTGATTGGGCTTCTGATATACCTGAACATCATTTAGGCCGTTGGTCAGGTAATGATTAACTTATATTTATTCTGCCAATATTTTTATACTTTAAATCCAATTGTAAAGCAATCGTGTTGTATAGGTCCTTGCGTGAGTTACTGACAGAGTCTATCGATGATCGACAAGACAACCCCAACGCGGAATATTCGCGATATTGCCTGGCACAGAGGGTTACTGGAGTAGACAACGGAATTGGCCAGTGGGTGAAGCTCCGGAGTTAGTGCGTCAGGCAACAGCACACTTCCTCTTATAGCGAACTGTGATGTTTTGCATCTACATTTTGACTTGATATTTGGTAATAATAATCTGTAATGGCACTGTTCCAAAAATCAGTTATTTTGTTGACACCGACTTTAGGTAAAATCT
>QBUR01000013.1 GCA_013374385.1 Candidatus Methanocomedens sp.
TAAATAACCAGGGATTTACACTCCCGGCTCCGTCAACTCCTACCTGGATGGTAGCAGGTAAACCAGTGGTTTCTTCACCGATGATGGTCAGACCTGCGTCAACAGCCTTCATGGTTGTATCGTTGACCTCGATGATGGATGTCAATCCATACCAAGCACCGGCAGTCAGCTTGTATACCTTACTTCCACCATCAGCAGCTATTGCTGCATCCAGGGTACCCAGACCAGGGGCTACAGTAACTGTATCCTGGGCAATCAATACCGTGCCAAGTAATAGGGCGATGGAAATAAGAAAATTCTTTAGTAGGTTCTTTTTCATAATGTATTTTTTAGATTAAGACAAAGATTATTAGTTGATTTTTGCTTTGAATTATTTGTAGTAAATCTCGATTGCCATGCACCTCCTTTCCTTTCTTTTTAAGTTTTATCAGTTAAAACATATATCGAACTCCAAAGTCTGCTGTCCACCCATAGGCCTGTAGGCTGGCTGGTCTGCTATCGCCCCGGTAATATTGCTCTTCAACAAGGTTGTTAATATTAGCTACGTTGAACAGAATTTGTATACCATGGATGGGCAGCTCATACTTGGCCTGAAGGCCAAACCTGGAAAAAGCAGTTTTATACCTGTCGTATTCAGGCTGGGTGGCATCGCTGATCTGCGTTTCCCCGATATACTGGTAAGAAACCCAGATATCAAAGGTTTTGTAATTAAAGCCCAGGGAAATATTGGCCAGGTGGCTGGGTTGGTTGAGCATGGGCCCGGTATAAGTGGAGTCGGATCTTACCTTCTCATAAAGTGGGCGCCCGGTTGATGAAACTCCTACCTCCACAACGGATACGCGTGAGTCGGGGTACACTGCCTGGTTATTAATATAAGAGTAATTTGCGGTCAGAGTGAAGTAGTTAAATGGTTTGGGCAGATACCAGAAGTTGGTTTGCCATTCCACCTCAAGTCCCCTTACATAGGTCTCATGTTCGTGGTTATACCAGGAAGTGACATCCACTTCGGCATCGGATGGGAAGTAGGGAACCGGGTCATCACTGGCAATACGAGTCCAGCTCCTTCTCCAAATTTTATTTGTCACAGTCTTATAGAATCCGTTAATTGAAAACAGTCCAAGCTTGTTGCTGTGGAAGGCCAGCATCAGATCCACGTTGTTCCATCTCTCACATTGCAGATCTGGCACCCCTGCTTCGTACTTCCAGGGCAAGAGGGCATCGTCCACATATTCGAAGGGAACAATCCAGTTATAATTAGGACGGAACAGGGTCTGGGTATAGGATAGCTGGCCCTGGAACCAATCCACGGGTTTCACCTTCAGGTGAACCATGGGAAGCAGGAAATTATTCTGCCTGGTACCGGTGGTATCGTGTCCCGGAATTTCCAGGGCCTCATTGATTCTTCTTT
>QBUR01000012.1 GCA_013374385.1 Candidatus Methanocomedens sp.
ATCGATACTATAAATGGATTTATTCCCGCAGCTGTTAGAGCGGCAGAAAAAGCTGCAGAAAAAGCTTCACCCCACGACAGCAGATGTGCCTTTGATAGAGCCTTTCATAAATTTATGAATAACAGTACCAGAAGAGCAGGGTTACGGGTTTGATCATGGAGTTACGTGAATACCAGATTCGGACCCTTAACCGGGTGTGGGAAGCCTTGCAGGTGAAAGCAAACGTGCTGTTGACAGCACCTTGTTCTGCAGGAAAAACCATACTCTTTTCCAAAATTATTCAGCGACTGCTAAGAGAGAACCCGTCATTTAGAACACTGGTACTCGTGGACAGGGAAATCCTTGTGGAACAGTCGCGGGACAAACTGAAGTTGGTGGCTCCTGAACTGGCTGATGATATTGGTATCATTTGTGCGTCCGTCTCCCGGGAAAAGAAGGTAGGCTGCAAGGTGACTATTGCCAGCAGGCAGTCGCTTACAAACGTGCTGGACCAGCTTCCCCCGGTACAGTTGATTATCTGTGACGAAGCCCACCTGCTTGCCATCCCGCATCTTGATGACTTAACCCCTGGCCAGTATGGAAAGATAATCGCTACATTGCAAAAATATAACGAACACGTCAGGCTAATAGGCTGTACAGCAAGCCCTTACAGGCTTGGAAGTAAAGGTGGGTATATCTATGGAAACTGCAATAAAGCCGACGCTGTACCGTATTTTGATGAGGTTGATGCAGAGATCACAACAAAAGAACTTCTTGCCGGCGGCTATATTGCCCCGCTTACCGGAATGGCAAGTATTAATAGCAGTTATGCGGAAGACCTGGCTAATGTCAATCTGGTTGCAGGTGAATACAACCTTGGTCAGATATCCGATATGATGTGTAAGCCAGTACATGTTCAATCCTGTGTGGACAGTTGGCAGAAGTATGCCAGTGACAGAAAAAAGACTCTGGTCTTCTGCAGTTCCATCGAACACGCTGAAAGGGTGGCCATGGCGTTTAATGATCACGGGATTTCTTCATGTGCAATTCATTCCAAACTCTCACCAATAGAAGAAAGAGCAGCAATGGAATGCCTTACACAAGGCACCATGGCAGTCTTTACCAGTGTTGCAAAACTTACCACGGGCATGGATATCTCAGATATTGATACCATCATCATGGCCCGGCCGACAAAAAGTACAGCTCTCTACCAGCAGTGTATTGGACGCGGCCAGCGCCTGGCGGAAGGAAAGAGTAACTGTCTGGTCATAGACCTTACCGGGTGCACCACTGACTTTGGTACCGATATGGATAATTTGCGGGTGGTTGTTCCATCTTCAAGCAAA
>QBUR01000011.1 GCA_013374385.1 Candidatus Methanocomedens sp.
CGGCACGGGAACATGACCGCATGATGGCTGTGGTGCAGGGTTTGACCCATTTTGCGTACATATCCATAGGTTGTGCTATGGCAGAACTGGACTTTGATGTGTCCCGTTCGCGCCGGTTCATGAGCCCTGTATATGAGATCATGGTTGATTTTGTGGGCAGGATACTGGCCCAGAACCCGTACCTGTATGCCATGATACAGATGAATCCCGAGGTCGAGGTCGTGCATGAGGCATACATGAAGGTATGCAGGGAGATGTCAGACCAGATAAAACGGGGCGACATCCAGGACTTTGTAGATACAATGAAGCATGCAGCAGTCCATTTTGGTGACACGCAGGCTGCACTGGGGCGCTCGGATAAGCTCATCAATGCAAAGATATCTGAATTTCAAGAATTGGTACACTCCATCGGTTCAGAGCGGGGGTTGCGGCACCAGTATTCAGGGGTGACACATCTGGGCATTGTCAAGAAGGTAACGCCACTGAGGGTGGTTATTGATCGTAGCGGCAGGGAGATCGAACTGAAGATAGAGAACACCCGCCAGCTGCACCACGATGAACTGGTTGAGTGGAAAAAACAAAACCTGAAGCACAACTCCAGGGACGTATCGGTAATAATACCTCACGGTGCCAGTCCGGATATTATCAGGGACCTTGTGTCACAGTTGGATGGCGTGGTGTCGGTGAATATTATTGACATTTATGACGGGCTTGACAATGGCAGCATCAGCGTGACCTTTAGAGTTAATATCATGGGTGACCTGAATGCCGGTAAAATTCATAGTAAGGTCAATGACTTGCTATGTGGTATCGGGTGCACGGTACGATAATTTATGTTCGATTTGGTTACTGCAATAGTTGTAACGTACAGGGGCTTGGATACATTAGGTGAAGTTACTGTATTATTCATGGCAGGAACAGGTATAGCTTTATTGCTCAGAAGAAGAAAGAAGAAAAAAGCTGCAGGTAAAGAGAAAAGAGAATCCAGTGAGATCTTACAAACAGGATCAAAACTTTTAGCGCCTATCATTATGATGTTTGGTGCATATATTTTCATAAACGGACATTTATCACCCGGTGGTGGTTTCCAGGGAGGTACCATCGTGGCAACAGGCTTTTTACTGATGCTGCTGGCTTACGACGATTTTAAAGTGAGTCACCATGTTTTGTCTTATGTAGAGTCCTTTGCTGGAATTTTCTTTGTGTTGTTTGGCCTTGCCGGTTTTTATAACGGGGGAACTTTCCTTGAGAATTTTTTGCCGGTAGGAAACATGAACAGCCTGTTTAGTGGTGGTATTATCCCCATTG
>QBUR01000010.1 GCA_013374385.1 Candidatus Methanocomedens sp.
TCTCTCATCGTAATAAAAAAACTTGATCGGGATGAGATTGCCAAACGCCTGAGAGCAGAACTTCAGGGAGTGGATATCGATAAAGTTACAAGGGAAGTCGGGGCTGAAGTGAATGAAACAGCGAAAAAGCGTTACAAATCGATTCTTGATTGATACGAATGTTTTTATTGTTTCAGTCAAACGTTGCAACGGCACACCCAACCGCAGCAGAGCTGCGGGGTATAACAATTGAGATGATGCGGGAATTATCGAAGTATGGACAATGACAAAAGCTATTGAAATATTTGTTAAGAATAATATCGGTTAAAAGTTTTTTGCGCATTGTTATCTTATATTGTTGTGTTATAAAAGTAGAGTGTTTTAGTTGGATGAGTGAGTTACATTATGAATACTGCTTTAAAGGACGAGATACTTGAAAAATGTGCTGTGCTAGACATCCCAATGGTAGGCGTGGCACCTGTGGAACGGTGGAACACACCTATATTCGAACCGTGGGTACCCGAGCCGTTCTATCCACAGCACATTTTCCCTGAAGCGCACTCTGTCATCGTCCTGGGCCTGCCTGTGAGCCTGCCCGTCATCGAAACCACGCCGTCCATCTATTACCATGAACTCTACCGCACCATCAACAGCCTGCTGGACCAGTATGGATATCGGCTGTCCAATTTCCTGAACCAGAAGGGGTACCCTTCGGTATTTGTTCCCAGGGATGGGTACGGGGATATTGATGTGCTGATTGACAACCCTGTGGCGTTCTTCTCTCACAAGCATGCGGCTTTCCTGGCGGGCCTTGGCAGTTTTGGGGTGAACAATACGCTGCTAACGAAAGAATATGGACCCAGGGTAAGGTTCACTTCAATCTTTACCGCAGCCGAATTGTCACCCGACCCCATATTTAGGGGTAAACTGTGCATCAAGTGTATGGAATGTGTACGGCATTGTCCTGTTAGTGCAATTGAAATGGGGGATTATCCTGAAAAGCTTATACACAAGGACCTGTGTGCCAGATACAGTAAGAAACTGCGCGACCGGTATATCTCTCCGTGCGGGGTGTGCATCAAGGTGTGCCCGGTTGGGGAGGACAGGGTGTTGTATGGAAGGGAGGATGTTTCGGTTTATGGGGATAAGGGTAAGGATTCTGAGTTGCGGGATGCTTGGGAGCATGTGCGGGGGTATGGGGGGAAATAGATGGTGAGGAGATGATGTCGGTAGATAGATACCCAGGCTGGAATTTGAAGCAATGCAGATA
>QBUR01000009.1 GCA_013374385.1 Candidatus Methanocomedens sp.
GGCATGGGGGTGCCGCCGCTGCTGCACATAGAGTATCAAGACGGTCATTTTTCTAATATTTCCATTGATAGAAATAATATCGGGGCCATGTGCCATGAAGGGAGTGATGCAGTTGAAGACAGCATTTTAATAACCAATACAGGAGATGTCGCACTGACCTATGAAATGGCTTTGGAAACACCGGACCATGATTCCTGGCTGGCGGTTTCAGCCTCAGGCAGCATTGGCGTGTTAAACCCGGGAGAGGCTGCTGAACATACCATAACCTACGCAAATTCAACCCTTGACCCGGGCAATTATAACGCTACCATTACCATCACCGGCATAAATACGCCCAATAGTCCCTGTGAAATTGATGTTACCTTGACGGTTTTTGCCCTTCCCGGGTCCGCAAATTGCGGCAGTGTTCCGATCTATACCCAGAATTTGACAAGCCCGGCCATCCTCGTATTGCTGGATGTGTCCGGCAGTATGGACCGCATGGTGAATGTCCTCCCTGTTATAAATCCCCATACGCCTGATCTATCCAGTATTGTCCAGGAAATTGTAAATCGAGATGGATGGCGGTATGAAAATTCAATGACTTTCATTATCTCGGGCACAGGACATAGAACCGCAAGTTCCTATGACGGGAACAGCGGATCTGCGCCACTGCTTCATGTGGAATATAACGACGGCAGTGCCCGGGAAATTAATATCAGGGTATCCCAGGGAAGTGATGATGCCGAGGAAAGCAGTTCAGGCAGTATGGATATGGAAAGCTCTGATCTGGAGATCGTATCTGAATCGACTGTTCAGACCCTGGGAATTCGGTTCCAAGATGTTGCCATCCCCCAAAAGTCTGCCATTGCAGCTGCCTATATAGAATTTGAAATTGATGAACACCAAAGTGAGAATACAAACTTAAGGATTCGGGGTCAAGCCCATGACAGCCCTGCAGAATTTACCGCGGCAAACCATAATATTTCAACCCGAACCATGACGTCCAGCGCAGTTGCCTGGAATATCATTGAACCATGGGAAGCAGGTGCTCAAATGCGCCGGATTGATATTGGAAAGAATGTCATCCGCGAACTTGTGAAGGATCGAAGCATCGCCTGGGGCTTTGGAACCTGGTGTTCTAAAACAGCTGACGGATATACGCCAGATATTGATTATACCAAAATCCATGTGGGGTGCAAATTTAATGACGATATCCAGCAGGCTAAACTCCAGGCAGCGATTTCAGATACGGTTTCCCATTTTGGGA
>QBUR01000008.1 GCA_013374385.1 Candidatus Methanocomedens sp.
TCAACAAGGAATGTTTTGTTTATGACAGATGCAGAAATAAAAGCCGAACTCCTGGCTGTGGGTGCTGTGGATATCGACATGGTATTGCTGGGCAATATCACTGTTCCAACTGCTGGTCCGGGGGCAGGCAACACTGCTTTTTTCTTTAATTGGAACGGGCACAGGGTCAGGCTGTCCGTCAATGATGGGTCTCCGCTAAGGGCCGTAGACGATAATGGCGATGTGGTGATACTAAAAGGCGGCAAAGAACTGGTGCGAGGACAACTGGAAGAGGAACTCATCCACTGTCCAGGACAGGCATATATCACTATCAGTGAACGGTGTGTCTTCGACTGCAAATATTGTCCGGTACCAAAATTGTCTGGCGATATTAAAAGCCTTGACAAGATCGTAGGCATGGTGGATGAGGCCAGCAAAAGCGGGAAACTGCAAGCTATCTCAATCACATCAGGTGTAGCAGATACTATTGAGAACGAAGTTGACCGGGCTGTTAAAGCCATCAGGGCTCTCGCTAAATATGATGTGCCTATTGGTGTGTCGGTCTACCCCACTACAAATTCAACGCGGTTGCTAAAGGAAGCCGGAGCTGTGGAGATAAAATATAATGTCGAGACCATGGACAGGGAGATATTCGACCGGGTTTGCCCTGGCATGGACCTGGATTTTATCAAGGATAGTCTAAAAGAAGCGGTCAGCATGTTTGGCAGGAACCGGGTATTTTCTAATTTCATAGTGGGTCTGGGTGAAACAGACGAGACTGTGGAAGCAGGGCTGGAAGAACTGGCTTCAATGGGTGTTGTGCCTATTGTCAGGGCTGCCAGTATGCATCCATTGCGTGAGGGGGAGATTGATATACAGCGCCCTACTGCAACCAGATTGTTAAAACTGACTGAAATATTACGCCGTGTACTGGATGAATACGGCCTGCGCGCTGATGTGTCCCAGACCATGTGCCTGCCCTGTACTGGTTGTGATATAAATCCTCATATCGACATGTGAGTTGGCTGATACTAATTTCTTAACACTTTGTTTTACAGACAATTATAATTAAACCACAGAGTACACTGAGAGCACAGAGGGACATAGAACTTGTATCCGTTTTTTCCTCTGTGTACTCTGTGCCCTCTGTGGTTTATTGCTCATAACGTGTTGGAATTTACATTTAATTAGTCAACATTGTTTGGTTTTTCACTATAATC
>QBUR01000007.1 GCA_013374385.1 Candidatus Methanocomedens sp.
AATCTCGTCTAAAATTCATATTCATCCTCACTCATTTAATTTGTTAAGTACTTCTGTAGTTAATGGGCCTGTTTAGTATATACCATTTTATCATTTCATCTGATTTTTTGTCGATTTATCCGTTAGACTTATAGGTAACAAGTGATATTGAGATAGTCGCAGCCCGGTAGTGTAGTGGTCAATCATTGGGGGCCCTGGATCCCCGGACCTCGGTTCGAATCCGTGCCGGGCTACTATCAATTTTCGGTGCGTTTCTATGGCAGTGATACCAGTGAATCAAGAACAGGATATGGTTTCCATTGTCATACCTGCCTATAATGAAGAAACGCGCATCCTTGACACTCTGAATGAATTAAACGATTATTTTTCTAATATCCCACATGAAATACTGGTGGTCATGGATGGTTGCACAGACAGCACAGCCGATATTGTAGAAGAATTTGCAGGCACTTATCCCACAATCAGGTCAGTGCCCCATCCTGTTAAACTGGGCAAAGGAGGCGGGATTATCCTGGGCATCAACCAGGCGCTTGGAAATGTAATCGCGATTGTGGATGCAGATGGAGCAGTGCCGCCCCATGATGTTGGCAAGATGGTAGATATGGCAGCAGACGGCATTGACTGTGTTATCTCATCCAGGTACCTGCCCAAATCAGTGATACATACAACCCAGCCAGGACACAGGATACTTGCCAGCCGGGGTTTCAATGCCCTGGTTAAACTGCTGTTTGCCTTGCCTTTCAAGGATACCCAATGTGGCTGCAAGGTGCTTCGGGCAGAAGCTGCCCTTAAAGTGGTTGGCGAGATACAGACTTTTGATTATGCCTTTGACGTGGAACTGCTCTGGCGGCTGGGGAAGCACGGATATAATATCGTTGAGGTGCCAGTGGAATGGCGGCACAGGGAAGGGTCAAAACTGGATTTGAAAAAGGTCATCCCCCAGATGTTCTCGGCAGTAATCAAACTGAGATTGAAAAGAAAAGGCTGAGGGTGGGCGAAAGAAGTTCGCAGTCAATTATAATTTAACCACAGAGAGCACAGAGCTTGTATCCGTTTTTCTCCTGTCGAGTAGGACTCATAGCGCACCTCTTATTGGGGTAATGGCCCCGAAGTTACTATGAGCCCCCTCACAGAACCGGACATGAAGATTTCCCTCATCCGGCTCT
>QBUR01000006.1 GCA_013374385.1 Candidatus Methanocomedens sp.
TTATGTATGATGAAAAAATATTTCCTGTGGAAGAAATGCTGGCATACGAAGAATTTACGGATCGGGTGGAAATCCTTCGTGATCTGGATGCCTGGGTGAAAAATATTCAGCGTATGGCATCACCGAGTACAGCTATTATTGCGCCTCGCAGGATGGGTAAAACCGTTTTACTGGACAGGTTGGTGAATACCATCTTTTTCAAGCCGGAGTACCAGGTGGCACCTTTCTATTTCAGGATGAAGCGGGAAGAGACCACGTTGCATAAATTTTTACTGGAATATGCCGCGACATTTTTCCGCCAGTATATCGCATACTGTCATCAGGATGTATTACTGTATCTGAAGAAACATGTCCGACCGGAGACTTTGCTGGAATATCCCTCGGACCATAAGGCAGTGAACCTGGCAAAAGAATTTATCCGAGAGTTTCTTCACCGGTACCAGAAATACGGGGCAGAGGACGCACGCAATCACTGGGACAGCTTTATCTGTGTTCCCGAAGAACTCGCGTCCCTTTCCGGAATCAGGGTCGCAGTAATTATTGATGAATTCCAAGATATGAAATTTTATGTTTATGATGCGGATGAACAGAGGTTGGACCATATCCGGGCACAACGCAGCAGGGACCCGGAATTGCAGGGCACAGACCTGACCGCCACATATGACCGCCAGGCCCAGAGCCGCAAAGCCCCCATGCTGGTATCCGGCTCTGCTGTAACCATGATATTCAAAACCGTAATGGGCGGACCGCTGGGCGGACGTTTCGATTTCACATATCTGAGACCCCTGTCTGTGCCTGATGGAGCGGCTCTGCTGCATCAACTGCTTGATATTTATGTGCCTGATGTGCTCATCAGTCCGGAAAAAGCCCTGTATGCCAGTACGCAGGCAGGTGGTCACCCCTATTATATCTATTGCCTGGTCATGTCAAAGTATGAGAATAAACAATTTGATAACACAGAATCCATTGACAGCTTAATCCAATACGAAATTGAGCAGGGAAAAATTTTCGGATTCTGGCAGACACATTTCCAGAACAACCGGAAGCATATTAACGATGATAAAGACGAATCACTTGGCAAAAAAATCATATATTATTTCACACAATACAACAATAAGCCTGTGGAGATCAAAGAAATTGCCCGCAAGCTGAAT
>QBUR01000005.1 GCA_013374385.1 Candidatus Methanocomedens sp.
CACCGCCCCCGGCGATACTCTCCTTATTGCCGGAAAAGGCCATGAGCGATATCAGGAAATCAATGGGAATTGACAGCAAGAAATGTTCCAGAATGGTCAATAAACTGATGAAGGAACACCTGATACGCAGGGATGATGAGCTTGCCGAAGGCAGAAAAACCTACAGGTTGTTTCCAATCGGATTCATAGGTCCCAGTGAGAGGCACTTAAAATTGATTGCAAAAGGCATGTTTAGTCCATGTACGGGCTGTAACCTTGAGTGTTATCCTGAAACCTGTTATCCTTTGAATGAATGGGTCCTGGCAGTCATTGAAGAAAAAGCTTGAAGGCCATATCCACAGCGGTTTTTGAATCCTGTGTGATAACCACTCCTGGTATTTCCCAGCCACCTTGTAGGGATATTACTTTTTTTCCCATTGTCAGACCCAGGGCTATCTCGGATAAGGTACCATATTCCCCGCCTACGGCAATTATTACGTCTGAGGAGCCAGCCACAATGGCATTGCGGGCATGGCCCATGCCGGTTACTATTGCTATGTCTACGTAAGGGTTGGCATCATCTTTTTGGTCAGTAGGCAGCAGCCCCACAGTGGTACCGCCCCCGTCCCTGGCACCCTGGCAGGCAGCTTCCATGACACCGCCCAGGCCTCCGCATACCAGCACTGCCCCGCGCCTGGCTATCTCGCGCCCTACCCGGTATGCTGAGTCTGCTTCTTCAGGTGTGCAGGAGCCTGCCCCGATGACGCCTATCTGGAATGTTCTTTGCGGCATTGATGTTTTAGATTCGGCGCTCGGGTGATGAAATTATCGTTCTTGAAGGGCGGTGGTAGATTTTTAGCCTGAATGGGGCCGGGATTGGGGTTGCAATTTGCAAGTATGGGCAGACCAGCTCATATACAAACTCTACGACCTGACCCCCAAAGAGATAGAGAGATACTCAGTTGTTAACAATTTGTTTACAACTGAAATTACCATCTTCTGATGGCAAATATTACAATACAGACTGTGTTAATACGGAAAACGCATTTAGGCTTATCCAGTCCATCCCCTCAAAAAAAGCTGAACCCTTCAAAAGGTGGCTCGTAGCTTCCTGTAAATCCGATCTAATATTTTCCAACTCAATGTTGTGGTTAT
>QBUR01000004.1 GCA_013374385.1 Candidatus Methanocomedens sp.
GATGACGAAGATATGGGTGATCCTCTGGTTCCTGCTGAAGCGCTTGAAATAGAGATTGCCCACCTCCTTAGGCCCTTCTTTCTTTTTCTTGCGTCTCTCTTTTATGGACCTGGGTAACCACATCAATAAATGTATCCCAAAGAATGTAAATACCCCAAGAAGCAAGGCAGTCATAAATATGTATGCAAAATGCAATTTTGGATCATCCTTGTGGGTAGCATGGCTGAGATAGCCTGTAAACCTTTTGTTGGCGCCCACATGGCACTTCCCGCAGGTGGTAACCAGGTTCTCCTCGGATACCATTGAGGCCGGGTTGTCGGCTTTCAGGATATTATGTGCACCATGGCAGTCGGAACACCTTGCCGATTCAAAGTATCCAAGCTGGTAGGCTTTGCCATGATAGGTTTTCATGTAGGTGGCAGCTGTTTCTTCATGACAGGATCCACATTGATGCGTTACCTCGTTCATGAATTTATCCTGACTCACCTGGGATATCTTATGCGCGGTATGGCACTTCACACAGCTTGGATATTCTGTGCCTTTGGGATCTGTCCGAAAGGCATGATCACTTTCAAGGTAGGTATCATAGATGCCCTTGTGACAAGTGCCACAGGTCTGCTGAACATTTTTAGGATGAACAGAGGATCGTTCATCGTCCATTTTAAGCTCCATGTGCGAGGTGTGACAATCGGTGCAAACTGCGCTAACAGTTAATCCCTTGGCAGTAAGCCCCATCCCGTGCACACTGGAAGAGTAGTCGGCCAGAGCATTGTTCTCGTGAAGCCCTTCTACTGAAGAGGCCTTCCCGTCTTCCCGGTGACAATCGCCACATAATTGTGGGATCGCTGTTCTGTATACCGGAGAGGTATCATCGTATTTGGATTTGGTAGCATGTGTCCCATGGCAATCTGTACAGTATGGAGCATCCTTTATATTATTGTAATGCGCCTGACCATGACCACTTTCAAAGTACATATCAAATACCTCGGCGTGACATGAAGAACAGTCAACAGGCAAGTTGGTGGCACAGGGACGTTCCAGATGATCGGTGACTGCAGTATGGCACTCCGTACACTGGATGTTCTTGTGAACTGAATTGGGGAGTTCGTTATTATCTC
>QBUR01000174.1 GCA_013374385.1 Candidatus Methanocomedens sp.
AGTTTCTCTTGGAGTAAATAACTTTTATGCATTTAATACCATTATTGACGATGTTCAGACAGTCAGTGTCATGATCGAAGCTGATGATAAAATAATAGAGGAATTCAAAGCGTTTATACATTCTACAAAACCAAATGACGCTGAAGTAGAAAGCATCAAGATTGAAGAATATAAAAGAACTATTCCACCAATTGAACTATGCATGCAGTTTTACCAGATAGAACAATACGACAAACTTATTCAAAGATATTCAAATTCTATCAAAATAACTGGAAAAACAGGGCAGTAAGCTGGAATTACAGAACTCTATTGTTACCATCAAAACAGAAAGGGAATAAACCAGAATTCAAACCTCCCTATAGTTCACCCCATCCTAACTTCAGCCCGCCCAATCTTCTCAGCCAGTTTCGCCAGCACTTCCTTGCGCAACCCGCCTACGAACTTAATACTCCCTACAACCAGGTGCCCGCCCCCGTTGATGCTGGCCTCGGGTATCTCCTCATGCAACTCCCGCACCATTTGGGGAATATTCATAAGCACACCCCTGCTGCGAAGCACAACAAAGTCCGGGCCATAACCCAGTGTGACAATTGCCTTATCAGGATACTTGTGGCACAACTTATCATGCACTTCACCGCTGGTCTTTCCCGGCGGCGGGAACGTGAACTTATGGGCAAAATTCTCCACATCCAGTACATGCAGCAGTGCCCCGCTAGGCAACTCCTGTGACTTCACAGACGGCAGCGATGCCTCCAGCTGGTTCTCGATAGCCTCGTTGGCCTGTTTCACCAATAGCGGCACCAATTCCCTATGCCTCTTCAGATTACCCAGATTCAAAATGTCATAGGTAATACCCCTGCCCTCACTGAACCGCAGCCAGAACGCCTCATAATCCAGTGCTAAAGCCATATCCTTCAAATCGCTCAAGCTGTACTGCGGTGCAACCAGTTCAATATACTTAGTAGCTTCTGGCGCTTCCGAACGGTCGCCAACTGCCGAAACCCCTGGCAAGTGTTTTATCTCCTCAGTCACGTCAGGATTTATCATCCTGGCAATCTCGGTACCCAGCATGCCCGTAGTTACACCAAAATCCCCACCAACATGAGCAGGATTCACATGGGCCAGCAGGTACTGGTCCACCACGTCGTCGGGATGATGATGGTCCACAACCACCATATCCATACCATACACCTTTGCCTGTAGCATGGCAGGCACATCCTCCTCTGTGGAGCCATTATCCATCAACAGCACCAGCGGCATCTTCTGGCCATGTCTTGCATTATCGTCCCATGCAAAGGTTATGTCCCTGGTAATATCCACCATTTCGTAGAACGGCGCCTTACTGGGTGAACGCCTGTAAAAATGATATCCTGCATCAGAACCCCCTACCTCATTTATTAGCGGTAACACCGCTTTCTCAATGGCAATGGCAGAAGTGATACCGTCAGCATCGGCATGGTGGCGCAGCACGATAGGTCTTGAATGGAAAATTGCCCTGCGAATCTCCTTTGCAACCTGGCGCATTTTCGGCTTTAACGCTTCAAGTATTGGACTCTCTACAAGAAATTCAACATCATGAGGCTCAGAGCGCTTATCCAAGGCATTTTCTATCCCATCCCTGATGGCAGCCGAATCCGCACCCCACATCTGCTTTATTTCCCGAATCTCAATTTGCAGTTCGTTGTTCCGGGTATTGAGTTCACCCACAACCTTAACTATCATATCGGATTCGATTTCAGGATACGAGCGCTGTCCCGCTTTCTCAAACGCTGCACATGGCACAGTACCCGTTTCATCAGCCAGCGTGAATATGGTCGGGCCACCGGTCTGCTTTATCTGGATGACCTCACCAGAAATATGCACAAGTTTACTGATATGGTCGCGAAGAGCAGATATCCGGGTGCGGGGAATATCCTTCTCAACCTCGATTATCTGGTACTCTGTAAGGATTACCGGTACAAGGTCAATGTTGCCATTGGATGCGATGTGCTTCACCTGTACAAAGATAGTCTCCCCCACGTCCGGGGTCCTGGTCAAATTCTTTTGGTGAGCCAGCCCCCGCGTGCGTGAGTTTAGGTTAATGAAGGCACCGAAATTTGCCAGGCTATCCACAACTCCCTCATAAATCATTTCAACCTCCATATCAGAGGTATCACAGGCTGGACTCAATTTTTGCACAAGCGGTTTTTTAGCACAGGAAGCGCACATATCCCCTTTAATATCGGTACCAAGAAGTTGCCCGCATACCCGACAGCTTATCATCTCACCCCTACCGCCGCATACCTGGCATTTCTGCTCCACTGTGATGGTACCGGACCCGCCGCACTTCTGGCAACCGGACCCACCTTTGAGCAGGCTTCCCAGATCCTTCTCGGTCATCCTGGTCAGGTCAAGGCTTTTTGGTTTGCCTGACCCTTTACATTCAGGACACTCTTGCTGCGATGTATCAGTAACTCCTGTGCCACCACATGCTTTGCATTGTTCAGTCATGGTTTTGTAAAATACTAAAAAAATATTAAATAAGCAATCAGAATTTGCGCTCGACCATGTAATCTGCCAGGGCCAGCATTATATCCTTTGCCTCGCTCTTGGGAAGTACATCAAGTTTTTCCTTCCCCTCAGTCACAAAATTCAAGGCCTTATCCTGGGCATAGTCAATTGAACCTGAATCTTTCAACTTCTCAAGGGCATCATCAATTTCCTCCCTGGTAGCATCTCTCCTGCCAAAAACATTAAGTTTCACATTATTGTCCCTGGCATGGATTGCTATCAAGGTTTGCTTGCCTTCCATAAGGTCACTTCCCCTGATCTTCCCCAACACATCTTCCGGTGTAATAAGGTCAAGTACATCATCAAATATCTGGAAACCCACACCTGTCAGGCGTCCAAATTCCCACAATGCCTCTGCTTGCTCAGGTGTACCGCCTCCAAGTATGGCCCCCATCTTGCAGGATGCTGCAAATAGTATGGCAGTCTTTTTCATCACCATATCCATGTATTCGGCCTCGGATACACCATTCCTTTTCTCAAAACTAATATCAATCCACTGTCCTTCGCATATCTCAGTACATGTTATGGACATCAGGGTCATGCACTCAACCATCCTGGCTGTGTCAGCATTGTTCTGGCTGAGAATGTGGAATGACTTGGAATACAACGTATCTCCTGCCAGTATGGCACCAGACAGACCCCATTTAACGTGGACTGCCGGTATCCCTCTCCTGAGGTTATCCTGGTCCATAATATCATCATGGATGAGGGTGAAGTTATGAACCAGTTCAACAGCGGTGGCTGCAGGAATAACATCTTTAGGGTTCCCGCCAACAGCTTCCGTAGAAAGGATAAGAGCTGCAGGACGCAATCGTTTTCCACCTGCATCAAAGAGGTATCGCATAGCACGATAGAGTTCATCAGGCTCTCCGATAGGCATCAAGCTCTGTATAGCCCCATCTACCATTGAGCCTCTTTTATGTATTTCTTCAAGCAAATCCATATAATTCCCCTATACAATATTAAATTATTCTATGAGTATCTCTTCACCGTTTCGCATAATGTGTACATTCTCACCGAAAACATATCCTGCATCTTCTGCCATTTCCATATAATGACCATGCATCTCAATATCTCCGTGTGCTGGTATCACGTGTTCAGGATTTATCATCCTGAGCAGTTCCCAGTGGTCTTCCTTGTACGCATGACCTGAAACATGAACATTGTCGTATATCCTTGCTCCATTCATTGCAAGTTTTGTTTCAAGCGAATACCGGTTTGCACGGGTCAATGGATTTGGTATCACATTGGCAGAAAATACCACTTTATCGCCTTTTTCTATCTTATAATCAGTCCCTTTTGAAGCTATTCTTGGCAGTATAGCGCCAGGTTCGCCCTGGTGACCTGTGACAATAGGGAGATACTTATCTTTCCCATCATCATTGATGCGTTTCAAGGCCTTATCGATTGATTTCCGGTGGCCGTATATTTCAAGATTTTCAGGGAATTTCAAGAACCCCATCTTCTCAGCAGTACCCACATACTTTTCCATGGAACGTCCCAGCAACACTGGAATGCGCCCCATTTCAACCGCTGCATCAATAATGGACTTTATCCTGGCTATATGGGATGAGAATGTAGTAACTATCACTCCAGATTCAGCTTCTTCAGTACCCAACAGCACATCAGACACCATATCTGCTGCTATTTTCTCAGACGGGGTCTTTCCTTTGCGGTCAGAGTTAGTACTTTCCGTGATCATCAGGCTTACACCCTCTTTCCCGAGCTGTCGCAGCCGCTCAAAATCAGGAGCCTCACCAATAGTTGGTGTACGGTCTATCTTGAAATCGTTTGCATATAATATTGTACCGGCAGGCGTGTGTATTGCGGCAAAGGCTGCATCAATGATACTGTGCTGGACCCTTATGAGCTCAATTGATACCTGAGGGCTCACCTCATATATCTGACCCGTAGGAAGGCTCTCAACCTTGTTGTTCACCTTATATTTTTTCTCATTACTTATCTGCTGCTTGATCAGCTCTGTTGTATATGGTGTGGAAAGTATAGGTGCATCATACCTGTGCGCCAGTTTAGGGATCGCACCAATATGGTCCAGATGCCCGTGAGTACAAACGATGGCCTTTACTTTTCCTCCGACCTGTTTCATAATCCTGTCATCAGGTATTACACCCATATTGATAAGGTCCCGGGAATTTTTCATATCAATTTCCACATCTTCATGTATCTGAACCCTGTCAAGACGGAGTCCCATATCCATTATAATTACGTCTTCTCCCACTCGTATTGCGGTCATGTTACGGCCCATTTCGTTGTAGCCGCCCACCGCTGTAATTCCTATTTCTGTCATAATAAATTTTCTCCTAATATACGTATAATCTATTTATTTACTCTTGTTGCTTTCTAACGCCGTGCAAAGCGAGATGTATCAAATCCTCGCTCTTTAAGATATTCTCCCGTCCTTCCGGTTATCACGATCTGCGCCTGCATAAGGTCTGCAATTGTCGCACTACCTGTCAGGAACATAGCAGCCTTAAATTCTGCCTGGAAAAGTTCTAATTTCTTCTTTACATCCTGAGATCCATTCATTGCAGGTCTTACCAGTGGAAGTGCAGTAGCACATGCACTAGCTCCTATTGCCAGCGATTTAGCCACATCCAGGCCGGTACGTATACCGCCTGTAGCTATCACTGGCACTGATACATTACTTTCAATTATGCTTGCAACTGTAGGAATACCCCAGTCCCAGAACAGGTTACCCAATGATTCACCTATGGAATCACCTTTCTCTTGTGATCGGTAAACTTCGACACCTGCCCAGCTGGTACCTCCCATACCACCTACATCTATAGCAGACACACCAGCTTTACACAGTTTCTGGGCGACTTCACGACTGACGCCTGCCCCAGTTTCTTTTACTATCACTGGTATCTTGAGTTTATTACAAACCTCTTCGATTAGTTCAAATCCCTGTGTTGCATCGGTATCGCCTTCAGGCTGTATGAATTCCTGCAGGAAGTTCAGGTGTATGGCCATTGCATTGGCATCTATCATATCCACTGCCTGCCGGACACCTTCTACCCCGTACTCCTTTAACTGGGCAACACCCAGGTTCCCGAACACGAACGCATCCGGTGCTGAGTCCCTGACCACCCTGAATGAATCTTCCATGTCAGGGTCTTCAAGTGCAGCCCTCTGGCTGCCCACACCCATACCAATACCCATCTCCTGTGCTGCAATTGCAAGGGATTCATTCACCTGTCTTGTTTCAGGATGACCTCCTGTCATGGAGGCTATCAATAACGGAAATGCAAGTTTATATCCAAACAGTTCCGTTGAAGTGTCAATTTCCTTAATGTTGATTCCAGGCAGGGCATTGTGCACCATTGTGATATCATCAAATCCGGTGCGTCTTAGGTTATGCTCGTCCCTGTGACTTTCAACATCCTGTTTAGCACACAGTTCAAGGTGTTCAATTTTTCTGTTCGATGTACTCATTTTTTTATACCATAATTGTAAAGGATTCACTTATTCTTTTGTATAAGTGTACCCATTGTTTCCCCTTGTAAGAACCGGATGATACTTCCGGCTGCCGACGCATCAAATATTCTGCTGCTGATGTCTGACTTTCCTGCCAGTTCTACCAGTTCCTGCACCTTGCCCAACATACCACCGGTAACATCGGTATGGGATGAGCCGCCTATATATTTACGTATCCCATCAAAGGTGGCCGGTGTGACCTCTGGAATGTTCTGTCCCTTATTATCAAGCACTCCGTCGATGTTACTACCAATACCGATAAGTTCAGCACCCATTTTCCGGGCAACATAGGGCACTATCTGGTCACCGCTCAAAATGTCCATCCCCCACACAGAATCCATTGCCACATCACCATGCAGCACCGGCACCAGGCCGCGATTTAGCATTTCATGTATGGGAGCAGTCTGCATATCACTAATACGTCCCTGTTCAAGCATAGCACAGCTCAACGGATGCACCGGCAATGCCGGTACCCCGGCTGAAACTAAAGCATCCACGACCATTGCATTCAGGGACTTGACACTCCGATGAGTTTCGATCAATCCCTTGGTATCGAATTGTTCGGTGAGTTTGAACTGTTTGGCAAGAGGATGCCCGAAAGAACCTGCACCATGCACCAGTATGAGGGGGCTGTTTTCATTGCAAACTCCAGCCAATTCTCCTGCTATGCGCTCTATTGTACCTGGCAATGCTTTCGGGACGGCACTGGATTTGTCAGTAATAATACTGCCGCCAATCTTTAGCACAATGGGACTGTTCATTCTACCCTCACTCCATAGGGAGTTGCACTGGTGATTATAGCCTGTCCGCCAGCAGATGTTATGGCAGCAACCACTTCATCAGGCCGGTCGGTGATAGCAACCATGCACCCGCCTCCACCCGCACCTGTGGTCTTGGCACCCCATGCCCCTGCATCTCGGCTGGCCCATACTAAACTTGATAGTTCAGGTGAACCCACACCCAGGGTGTCCAGCAGTCCATGATTAATATTCATAAGGCGTCCCAGTGCCTGGTAGTCCTGTCCCTTTATAGCTGCTTCACCCTCATAGGAAAGTCTGCCAATGGTACTGATAACCGGTTCAATTACCTGGGGGTATTTTTTCTTGAGTTCGCCCACATTTGCCACCAGTTCACTGGTGGACGAGAACTTGCCCGTATAACCAATAACAATGGGGCATTCTGGCAGATTAAGCCGCTTTCGACCAGGTATGGTGACCACACCGCCCATAGTAGATACGAAAGTATCGGTTGGACTGGCAGCACCCTGCACCGTGCGTTCAATCTCGTGACCCATTGCCGCGATATCGTCAAGTGAATGACCAGTATCGAACTGGATGCTCAAAGCATGCAAAGTGGCAATAGTCACCGCTGCCGACGACCCCAGTCCTGAACCAACCGGGAGCTCGGATGATATATCTATCCTGACCCCGTCATGGATGAACTGTCCCATTTCCCTGATACACCGGGTCACATAAGGATGCTTGTGCATATCCAGTCCTGTGATACCAATACTGGAATTAATAATATGTTCAACATCAGGACGTACAGTTACCCTGGTGCGGATATCCACAGCACATGCAGTAGCCTGCTCACCATATACCACGGCATGTTCGCCAAAGAAGTATATTTTACCAGGTGCACTACAGGTGGTCATCGTCATATCAATGTCACCAACGTCTAAATCATTCAACAATTATGCCCGCATATCCCACAACAGCCAAAGTGTCCCCGGTCATGTCCCCGCTGGTCGAATAATCGAGCAGAGTTCCACCGGTCGCACCAAGTTGTGCTGATGCTACAAGCATAGCAGTGATGGGGCCGTATCCGCATGCTGATGCATTCCTTTCTGCCAGACGGGTATAAAATTCGTCCACATCCAGGGCAAGTACGGATTCAATAAGATAATTATCAGTATCCCTGGCCACTTTGTCAGGTACATAATGACTGAAATCACTGGAGGCAATGATAACCACTTTTTTATTGCTATCCCTGATTACTTGTGCCAACTGGTTACCAATTTCCGTCGCTGTCTGTTCATCCTGCATTCCCATGCAAATGGGTACTATCTCGAACTTGTGAGAAAACCGATACTGCAGGAATGGTAACTGCACCTCGATTGAATGTTCATATCTGTGTGCATTCTCATCAAGGTCAATAATACCTCCTGCGAGTTTTTTTACAAATTCTTTATCAACAGGCACTTTACCCAGCGGTATTTCCCAGGTCTCCTGTGAGACAGCCACCAGTGAACCAACACCTGTATGGTTGGGGCCAAGAATCACATACGTATCAGCCTGTGGCAGGGCAGCATACACATGAGCCGCAGTGGGTCCTGAATATGTATATCCTGCATGGGGCACCACGGCCCCTATCACTTCCCTGGATTGGTTCACAATTGCAGCAAAACATCTATTAAGTTCGCGTTTCAACTCCTTTTGTGTGCCAGGATAGAACTGGCCTGCTACTGCCAAACGTCTCAAATCCTCTACCACCTTAACATGGGATATTAGACACTCTCATTTTATAATTCGGTCTCAAAATCTTCCAGATTTAGGTTGAACGGAATACCCTTTATCTCTGTGGTCTTCTTTGCCAGCAGCCAGTAAACCAGGGAAAGAGCTTTTCGTCCTTTATTGTTTGTGGGTATCACAAGGTCCACGTTTGAAGTGGAGTTGTTAGTATCACAAAGACCAATTACCGGAATTCCTATACTGACGGCTTCTTTTACCAACTGGTTATCCCCATGTGGGTCAGTCACCAAAACAATATCTGGTTCAAAGAATATATCCAGAATAGGGTTGGTAAGTGTTCCTGGTATGAACCTGCCGATCATGGCTTTTGCACCGATGGTTTTGGCAAGCATCTTAACAGGATGATGTCCATACTGCCTGGCAGATACCATCAATATCTTTGTTGGATCATATTTTGCAAGCAGTGCTGCAGCCAGCCGTATCCTCTGGTCGGTGGCTTGTATATCCAGTACATAAAGTCCATCTGTCCTGACCCTGTAGACGAATTTCATCATATCCTTTGTTTTTTGCTGGGTTCCGATGTGGATACCTGCAGCCAGGAATTCGTCCAGGGGGATGATGGATTCGTAACCTGCATCTTTTATTTCACTTTCACTTTCATTTTCATTTTCATTTTCATTTTCATTTTCATTATTACTAATGCGGATTCATTCTTTACCCCCACAACTCATTAATCAAATTGCCGCAGGTGAAGTCGTTGAACGCCCCGCATCGGTTGTCAAAGAGTTGGTAGAAAACAGTATTGACGCCAAAGCCAGCCGCATTGAGATAGAAATTGAAGGCGGCGGAACCCGGCTTATCCGTGTCATCGATAATGGTGAAGGTATGGATGAAGATGATATTCTTCTGTCCATTGAGCGGCATGGAACTTCCAAAATTCATGTGGAAGAGGATCTTGCTGCTATAACGACCCTTGGCTTTCGTGGTGAAGCTATCCCCTCCATAGCCTCTGTTTGCCAATTCACTCTTATCTCTCGCCTCAAAGGAGATGAACTGGGCACTAAGGTTGTATTAAAATATGGCAAACTGTTGCAGGTACATGAAATCGGCTGCAGTTACGGTAGTTCTTTCGAGGTTAGAAATCTGTTTGGCAACACGCCTGCCAGGCGTAAGTTTCTCAGAACGATTCGAACTGAACTTGCCCATATTGATGAAGTGATAAAAAATCACGCTCTTGGTTCACCACATATCACCTTTATCCTGCGAATAAACGGAAAAGAAACAATACATCTCAATAACTCGCTGTCTATCCAACAGCGACTTGGTCATATCCTTAACTATCGAGACTCCTTCATCCCCATCGACCACAAGATCAGGCAGAGCAGCGTTAGGGGGTTTCTTATTCCTCCGGAAAAAGTGTCTCCAGGGCCGGCAAAGTTACGGATTTTTGTTAATGGTAGAGCTATTAAAGACAGAATGATAGTACATGGCGTAAGCGAAGGTTTACGCGGCTTCCTGCTGAAAGGAAAAAACCCGTCAGGGCTTATCCACCTCACCCTTCCGGCACAGGAAGTGGATGTTAATGTCCATCCGGCAAAACATGAAGTCCGATTTCGCAATTCGAGGGATGTTCATACACTTCTCAGCAGAGCGGTTGCATCAGCCATGGCCGAAGAACAGGAACGGACAAGAAGCAAATTTTTCAGCAAGGCAGAGCAAAGAGAAACAAGCAGAGTCCCCATTGATAGTAGAATCGAGAATGAACAATCCTTTCCGACAGGCTCAGACACCACTGAGTCTCTTAACTCTCCCCCTGTCCCTGAACCTGAAATCCCACCTGATTTCACAGGAAACAGCCACCATCTCCATACAACCAGAACTCACCTCTCTCCTTCTCAGAGCTCCATCATTGGTACTGCTGAACCAATTGAGAGGCAGACAGACGAAATCAGGGTTCAATCTCAAACAGTTCATCCAGGGAAGGTCGAAAACAGACCACAGCACCACAACCTTCTGGTAATAGGTCAGTTTGAAGATCTCTATATCTTCTGCAGAAACAGTGAAGGATTACTTATCATTGATCAGCACGCAGCCCATGAGAGACTGTTGTATGAAAAATTGAGAAAACAGTTCCTTGAAGGCAATGTCCCCCGCCAGAACCTCCTGTTTCCCGAGACTGTTGAGCTCTCGTTGTTTCAAGCCCAACTGGTCGAAAAATATCGTGAAGAAATTGGAGGAATGGGCTTTTCAATCAGAGAATTTGGTGGCAATTCCTATATCATTTCTGCTGTTCCCGCGCTTGCCGGTCAGGCAAACCCGGGAGAATTGTTCAATGACATTCTTGAAAAATTTGGCAGTGAAGGTGGAAAAGGTGGTGGTGGTTATATTGACACCATTTTGGCTACTATGGCCTGCAGGGCAGCGGTAAAGGCTGGAACAGAACTGTCAAAGGTAGAAATTGACAATCTCCTTAATGAAATGGTCAGAGCCGATCTCTTCTCCCATTGCCCCCATGGCAGGCCTGTTGTTAAACAGTTCACTGCAGTCGAGGTCAAAAAATGGTTCCACAGAACATGAATGATGGCATCGTAACACTATGAGTTTTTACAAGATTATCATGAATAAGAGGTACACTGCTTCTACCTCTGCTCTACTCCTCTCCCTCTTTCTTTTATTCCTTAACGGTTGTTCAAAGCCGCCTGTAACAAAAGTTATGGAGGCAACCGCCTACTGCGGCTGCTCTTCCTGCTGCAGTTGGGAACGAGGCAGGGATCGTTACTTACATCTCGATTTCTGGAACAGATTTGTAAGTGAAGGTTCCCGAAAAGGTGTTCCCTACAGTGGTAAAACCGCCAGCGGCACCTATCCTGAGGAACCTGAAGAGGGGTTATTTTCCATGGACTCCATCCGCCGCCCATGGATGATCCCTGTGCGGACACTATTCTTCCCATGGTATCTGCTGGCTGAAGACGGCACTATTGCTGCGGACACTCGCTACTATCCATTTGGAACCCGCATGTATGTTCCCGGTTATGGCTGGGGTGTGGTGGAAGACCGAGGCGGCGCCATAAAAGGTCCGGAGAGAATTGACCTCTACTTTAATTCACATAAAGAAGCCCTGAAATGGGGTAGACAAAAGGTTCAGGTTATAATTGAATATCCCCAT
>QBUR01000003.1 GCA_013374385.1 Candidatus Methanocomedens sp.
TCAAATATGTGCAAGGAGAAAATTGTTATGGAATATGAAATTACAGGAGATAATCTCCAGCTGGTGACACTTCACCTGGCTGGGGGCGAGACTGTTTATGCCGAAGCAGGGGTTATGAACCATATGAGCAGTAATATGGACATGCAGGCAAAAGCAAAGGGTGGTCTTATGAAAGGCTTAAAACGCATGGTCAGTGGAGAATCATTCTTCATTACTGAATTCACTCCACAGGGAGAAGGATTTGTTGCATTCGGGGGCAATGTGCCAGGTAAGATTGAAGCTATACTAATTGGTCCGGGCCAGGAATTCATGGCACAGAGGGATGCATTCCTTTGCGCCGAATCCGGCGTGGATATGGATATGGCTTTTACCAAAAAACTGGGTTCGGGATTATTTGGCGGTGAGGGGTTCATACTCCAGAAATACAGCGGTCAGGGAACTGTGTTCATTCATGCATGCGGCGACTTTGTGGTCAAGGAACTCCAGCCCGGCGAGACACTCAAAGTGGATACAGGGTCACTGGTAGGATTTGATTCCACTGTCCTGTACGATATTACCAGGGCTGGCGGCATCAAGACATCTCTGTTTGGAGGCGAAGGACTGTTCCTAACCACGCTTACCGGACCGGGTAAGGTCATTATCCAGTCGCTGAGCATTAACAACCTTGCTGCGGCACTTACTCCTCATCTGCCTATTGGAAACACAGGTAGCAGCGGCGGCGGCGGTCTGTCTATTGGCAAACTATTAGGCGATTAGAAAAATTAGAACAGTATTAGTTCTACTTCGGTTCCTGCCCCGTATCCCACGATATTGGGCAGGACCAGCCGTTATACTCATGCGGCAGCCCAGTGGTGTACTGGCGCATGTTGGGGTGGTTATGTAGTGTTGAATGGTCGTATTACCAGTTAAACCAGAAAAAACCATTTCGGTCGGATTTACTTGAGTATATAACGTTATACTTGAGGTATAATTGAACAATAAAATTTGCGATAACTTCTAATATCGTAAAGTTATATTTATGATAGTATGGAAAATTCGGTCGTGTCCCTGATCAATTGACAATATTTAAATAGTTTAAATGTAATCT
>QBUR01000002.1 GCA_013374385.1 Candidatus Methanocomedens sp.
TCACGTACCGTTCTGAGAAGAGGGAGAGCGAGTAATCGCTCTTCCTTATTCGGCTGAGATAAGGTGTATATACGAACACTGATTTTACATAAAGTCAGAGTCAACAAAACAACTGATTTTTGAAACAATGCCGGGCGATTCGAATACAATATATATTATCCTGTACATTTCAGTATTAGGATAAGATATGGACAGGATACTTACGTACGGGGGCAGGACGTATGAACCAAATATACGCATGTTGTCAAACATAGCTCATGTCCTGCTTGATGCTGATATCCTTGAAGCTGGCGACCGTGAACTCTATTACATGTACCGGAACCTGGCACTGAGCCGTAGCGACCGCGAGACCATATTAGAACACGAACTGCGTTATGATATAACTGTCATCCCGCCGGCCATGATAGGCAGGGAGTATGTCAAAACCATGGGACATTACCATCCTCCAGCACCTGGGACCGATCTTTCATATCCTGAAGTGTATGAGGTGCTGAACGGGGAATGTCACTACCTGCTGCAAAAGAATGAAGGTGGGGTCATAGTTGATGTGGTTATTATAAGGGCATCGGCCGGGGATAAGGTAATCATACCCCCGGATTACGGGCATGTGACCATCAATGCCTGCAATAAGGAATTGAAGATGGCAAACTGGATATCCAGGGATTTTACTTCGGTCTATGAACCTTACGTCGAACTGCATGGGGCAGCTTACTATTTCACAGAGGACGGTCTTTTGGTGAACCCCAATTACGGGGACGTACCCGAGGTCAGGGAGGTCGAACCAGGGAATTTCAATCAAGTGGGGCTGGTCAGGGGTAAGGAGATGTACGGGCTGGTGCGGGATATTGGGAAGCTGGATTTTTTGAATAGGCCGCAGGATTTCGGGTGGCTGTTTGAGAAGGTGCTGGTGTAGATTTTAGGTTTATTGGATGATTATTAGAAGCGATTTCCAGACTCTACTTACATGATGTATATTAGTACATGAAATACATACCATACTGCGATAAGCTAGTAACCAATCTCATTCACACAATTTGACAAATTA
>QBUR01000001.1:0-722 GCA_013374385.1 Candidatus Methanocomedens sp.
TTGAAGGCCTGGCCGGAGAATGCATCAGTAACTTCACCTATTCATCCCCTGATCTTTTCAATTTCGAGTTCATCGCATTTATGGAAGATACTACACTACAGCCATACCAATATGACTGGAACTTTGGTGATGGGACCTTTGGAAATGGGCAGATCACAAATCACACCTTCGAAGCAGGACCTCCCTTCTATAATGTTTGCCTGACTACTTCCACAATCATGCCCGGCGGGGATACCTGCAAGTATGATGTGTGCTATGATGTTTATATAGGCTCAGCTCCCGATTGTCAGGCGCTGCATAGCTGGGAATATACAGGTCAGCCGCTGGAAGTTCAGTTTTTGGATGAATCCTTTGGAGATCCTACCAGCTGGTCCTGGGATTTTGGTGACTCTACCCATTCCACAGAACAAAATCCTGTGCATGCATATCCACGTGAGGATACCTACGAGGTCTGCCAGACCATCACAAATGAAACAAATGGATGTACCAGTACACTTTGTGCAGATGTATATATTGGAAACATCCCTCCACCGGCAGGATGCGACAATGAAATCCAACATACTGCTGACACAACCGGTCACATTTATTCATTCCATGGGGAAGCTTTCTCAGAAGGTGTGAATATAAGTGATGTCTCGCTTTTCCAATGGAACTTTGATGATGGTAATACCGCCACAGGCCAGGATGCAGTGCATACATTTACAGAGGATGGGGCATATATC
>QBUR01000001.1:732-1006 GCA_013374385.1 Candidatus Methanocomedens sp.
TAGTGCCTTTGACACATGTATCGCATATAATTATTTTACTGCGGTAATTGGTGACCCCGATTTTTGTATCGGCGGTAATGTATATCTATCAGATGGAACCACAGCTGTAGATGCCGGGGAGGTGCACCTCATCTCATATAACACTGCTACAAACATGTTGGTTGTTATTGAAAGCATGCCTATAGGGGCAGGTGGCTACTATCTTTTTGAAGGCCTCGAAATTGAAGATCCCTTTGTTTATTACGTACAAGCCGTTCTATCATCATCATCAGCT